>CAYRVO010000008.1:0-18072 GCA_964427565.1 uncultured Halanaerobiales bacterium
AATTTTCAGGAATTTTTTGTTGATAGTTTTTATCTATCTGTGGCCGTCTGTTTTCTTGTTGATAATAATTTTTCAATATTCCTCTATCCCGCAATTTATAAACAGTTCCCGGATAAGTATTTGCTATATCAGCCAGCCTGGGGGCTGTTAATTTTTTTTCAGTATTATTAATTAATATTTTTAAAACCTCTACCTGTTTAGGTGCTTTTTTTTCCTTTTTGTTAATATATTCTTTGATTTCGTCTAAAGATTTATTAAGACAATAATATGATTTCTTATTCTTTTTTACCCGCCCACTGACAACTCCAGTAGGTATTGCCGCTTTGATAACTTTTATTAAATAGGATTTATAATAGCTGGCTATCCATTTAAAAAGTTTTAACATTTTTTTATCAAAAAATATATCTTCTGTAAGTGGATTAATTATTTGCTTTAATTTACTTTTATCTACATTAGTTTTTGAATCGATCCCCACAACAAAACCATTTATTTTCCTGGATCCAAAAGGAACTTTAACAGCCATTCCTATTTTTATATTATTCTTTAATTTCTCTGGTATTATATATTCATATATCCTATCAACCCGGGCAACCGGTATATCAACAATAACTCGGGCATATTTCATGATTTAATTACCTTCTTCTTGCTAATCTCTCTTAAAGCAAAAAAGCCACCAACCAGTAATATCAGATGAAAAGTAAATAAACGCCAGGCAAATGTAACAAGGCCTATGAAATTTTTAGGAATAAAGGAAACAAATAGTGAAGCAAATCCAACTTCAGCTATACCACTGGCTCCTGGTATTGGGGTATATGGTAACACAAGATAAAATATAGTCTGCATTATATAGGATTTAAATATATATGGTTTAATACCCATACCCTTTAAAATAAGAGGTATCACAAAAAATATTGTACTCCAATAAAAAACAGTATAGATACCGGCCAAAAAAAGTTTACCCTTATATTTGGACATAACTTCCAATGAATATCTAAATTCATTAAGTTCTTTCCGGGCTTTTACCAGCCATCTTTTTGCTTTATGATTATTTTTAATAAAATTCCTTAATTTCTTTATTTTGAAAACTAATTTTATTAATTTACCTGTTATACTGGGTACAAGGGTTAAAACTATTATTAATATAGAAATCAAGGCTCCAAAACCAAAAGCAATATAAAATAAATATACAGGAATAGCACCCGATGATATATTATCTCTGAAGAATATGAAAAAAATGGGGGTTAATATACCCAGAAAAAAAAGCCGTAATACAAATTGGATCACAATAGCAGTAGAAGATTTACCGACTTTTACTCCTTTTCTATGCAAAAAATATATCTGGAAAGGGCCCCCACCTGTGGCAAATGGTGTTACATTAGAAACAAAAGCCCCTGAAAGATATATTATCATACAATCTTTTAAGCTTATATGATTATCTATAGTTTCTACAAGTGTTTTTAATCTTAAACCGGCAAAAAACCAGTTCATAAACATAATCAACAGTATATAAATTAAATATTCTTTTTTTATTCCTATAATGATTTCTTTTAAGGATGACCTATCCATCGTAATTAAAATAATCAATGCTGATATAGCAAGACTTATAACTATAGCAAAGCGAAGTCCCTTAAGAATTGTTTTTTTGTCTGTTGTAATATTTACATTGAAATCATCCATGAGATTTCACCTCAGCATTTAGTATATAAACATATATTGCTAAATCTTCAAAAATAAATTCTAAGCCTGAGATTTTAAAGCATCTACAACATCTAATTTTTCCCAGGGTAAATCAAGATCCAGGCGACCAAAATGTCCATATTTTGCAACTGGACTATATATTGGCCTTTTTAAATTAAAATTTTCAATTATACTTTTAGGTCGTAAATCGAAGTTATCTTTAACAAGTTTTACTAATTTTTCATTTGCTATTTTTCCTGTTTCAAATGTATCTACCATTATAGAGAGTGGTCTGGCAACTCCGATAGCATATGAGAGTTGTACTTCACAGCGCTCAGCTATACCTGCCGCTACAATATTTTTTGCTACATAACGAGCCGCATAAGAAGCAGATCTGTCAACTTTTGTTGGATCCTTTCCAGAAAAGGCTCCTCCTCCATGCCGGGCTGTGCCACCATATGTATCAACAATTATTTTCCTGCCTGTTAAACCTGTATCTCCCTGAGGACCACCAATTACAAACCTACCTGTAGGATTTACCATAATTTCAGTATTTTTATCTATTAAAATATCAGGAATTATATAATTAATAACATGTTTCTTAACATCATTTTTAATCTCTGCAATCTCTACCTGGGGATGATGTTGTGTTGATATTAAAACTTTATCAATTCGAACCGGTTTATCATCTTCATATTCTACAGTCACCTGAGTTTTCCCATCAGGTCGCAGGTATTTTAATATATCACTTTTACGAACTATGGCAAGCCGATGAGCAAGTTTATGGGCTAAAGTTATAGGCATAGGCATATATTCCTCAGTTTCATTACAGGCATAACCAAACATTAACCCCTGGTCCCCAGCTCCCAGTTGTTGATCTTCTTCTCCCTTTTTTGTTTCCTGGGCTTTATCAACACCAAGTGCAATATCAGCAGACTGTTCATCGATAGCAGTAATTACAGCACATGTCTCACCATCAAAACCATATTTTGCTCTATCATAACCAATATTTTTTATTGTATCCCTTGTTACATTAGTTATATTAACATAACAATCTGTTGATATTTCACCTGATATCATTGCTAAACCGGTAGTTACAAACGTTTCACAGGCAACCCGGGCCTCCGGATCTTTAGCAATTATAGAATCCAGAACAGCATCTGAAATCTGATCAGCTACTTTATCAGGATGGCCTTCAGTAACTGATTCTGAAGTAAATAAATAGTTTTTTGTCATATATATCACACCTTCTTCTGTTAAGTTTTACAATATTCATTTAATATGTATTTAACACTTATTTTAGTTTAGCACATTCCTTGATAGCTGTCAATTTAAAGGGGCCTTGCTTTTTTATTCCCCGGCCACAGCTAATTTTCCAATTTTTATTGAAGGAGAACCAAAATGTCCACTCTGTGGTAATTCCATATGAAAATCATCACCAATTGCTACAATATCTTTTAACATATCTATAAAACTACCGGCAATAGTAATCTGTTCAACAGGATGAACTCTTTCTCCATTTTTTACATAATAACCGAGAGCACTCAGAGAGAATTCCCCCGAAACCGGGTTCGCCCCTGCATGCAAACCCTGAACATCAGTTATAATTATTCCTTCTGCAAGAGAATTTTTTAGTTCTTCAAAAGATGTATTACCTTTCTTAATATACATATTAGTTGGTGCTATATTTATTGATGATCTATGTGAACCCCGGTAAGCATTGCCAGTTGTTTCAACTCCTGCTCGAGCAGCAGTTTTTAAATTGTGTAAATAGGTAGTTAATTTGCCCTTATCAATGATATTTTTCTTTTTGGTGGCCACCCCTTCATCATCAAAGTTAGTCGTTCTAAAACCACCTTTTAAAAAGGGATTATCTATAATAGTAACATTTTCTGCAGCTACCTGTTCCCCTAATCGGTCAGCAAATAGTGACATACCTTTTTGGACATTTTCCGCAGAAAGAGTAGAACTAAATGTTGCTAAAATACTTGCGGCTACATCATGGCGTAAAATTACTGGATATTCACCAGAAGAAATACTTTTAGCCCCAAACATGGAAACTGTCTCATCAACTGCTTCACAGGCAAGTTTATGGGGATCAAATTTATTAAAATCTTTACTACTCAAAAATTTTGATGCCGATCTTATTTCATCTCCACCTCTGGCCACCACTGAAATAAACATATAGGCAAAATTATTTTTATATTGCAGATCTATACCCTTTGTATTCATAATCCTGTTCTCTACTTCATCATCAGCATATATACAGTAGTTAACTGCACTGACCCTTTCATCTCTGGCTAATGCTTCTTCTTCCAGCGCTTTAATAAGTTTTATTTTTTCTTCGGGTTTTACTTTCGTTAATGGCGGTGAAAAAGCATCAATATTCTTATATTCTTCTGAACCCGAATATATTACACCCTCTTTTTTATCAATAATTTTTGCATTCTGACTTGCATTTTTTAGTAATTTATCAATTGATTTTTTATCTAGTTTTTCAGTATATGCATATCCCAGTTTATCACCATTTAGTCCCCTGAAAGATATACCTTCATCTTCATTAATCGAATAATGATCTATTTGCTGTTCAAACACCCGCAGCTCAAAACTACGAGAGAAGTTTTCATATAGCTCCATATCTGTAAAACCATAATTTTTACCTTTATTAAATATTTGTTCTTTGAATTCATCTAAGTTCATTGTTTTTCCCCCTTTCTACCTCCAACAGTCAATTCTGAAACTCTAATTGTAGGCTGGCCTACATTGGTAGGAACAGAACCACTTATTGATCCACACATACCCTGACCAAATTCCAGATTATCACCTACCATATCAATTTTCTTTAATATTTCTGAACCTTTGCCAATTAAAGTTGCTCCTCTTACCGGTTTATCAATTTTTCCATCCCGAACTAAATAACCTTCTCGTACACTAAAATTAAACTCACCGGTAGCTGGATTTACAGAACCACCACCCATTTCTTTAGCATACAATCCGTATTCTGTATTTTCTATTATTTCTTTACGTTTTGAATCACCATTAGCAATATATGTATTTGTCATCCTTGAAGTTGGAGCATACCGATATGATTCACGTCTACCAGATCCTGTTGGCTCCATATTCATTCTCCTACCATTTAATCGATCAACAAGAAAACCTTTAAGTATTCCATCTTTAATTAGTACATTTTTTCTTGTAGGTAAGCCTTCATCATCAATATTTTGGGATCCCCAGGCATTAGAAATTGTTCCATCATCAATTGCAGTAACCAGGTCACTGGCAATTTTCTTATTTAATTTATCGGCAAAAACAGATGTATTCTTGGCTACAGAAGTTGCTTCAAGACCATGACCACAGGCTTCATGAAAGATTACTCCTCCCATACCATTTTCAATTATTACTGGCATCTTACCCCCGGGAGCATAATCCGAATTTATCATAGTTACTGCCATCCGGGCAGCATTTTCAGCAAATTTTTCTATATTAATATCATCATAGAATTCATAACCCATATGGGCTCCTGGATGAGCACTCCCGGTCTGTTTTTCATTTTCCCTGGAAGCAATAGCATGAATTCCTGTCCTGGTTCTTACCCTTTCATCTTCAATAAATAAACCATTTGAATTAGCAATTAAAACATTTTGAACTGAATCAATATAATTAATAATAACCTGATTAATAAGTCTATCATATCCTGCTGCTACTTTATGTGCTTGCTCCATAAGATCTACCTTTTCCATCTGTGTCTTTTTATCAGGATAGATATCAATAGGATGATTGTTGTTTATACTTTTTGTATTAAATTCTAAACAATCTTTATAGGGATCATTTTTTAAGGCTTGAGCAGCTTCTTTAGCAATTTTTAGCAAATTATCTCTACTATCATCATTTGTATAAGCATATATTACATTTGTATCATTAAATATTCTGATTCCAATCCCATAATCTCTACCTGAATTTGCCTTCTCAACTTTACCTTCTACCATCTTTATACTATTGTTAAATCTGTTCTCGGCATATATTTCCGCAAAATCTCCACCCGTAGTTAAAGCTCTTAAAAGTACATCTTCTACAAGTACCCTATTTAACATAATCAACTTCCCTCCTTATCTGTCGGTCGTATATAGTGACGCCAGAAAATAATACCACCGCAAATTATTATAATTAAAATACTAATTAACTGGGCAACTCTATATCCTCCGATCATCAAACTGTCAGTTCTTATACCTTCTATTATATATCTACCAACTGAATATAAAATAGCATAGATAAAAAATAAATCTCCTGTTATTATAAATTTTTTTCTTCTACTAATTATTAAAATTATAAATATCGATAAATCCCATAATGATTCATATAAAAATGCAGGGTGATAATAATTACCATTGATATACATCTGTTCCTTTATAAATTGAGGAAAGTGATTAATAAAATCTTTGCTTACTATACCTCCATATGCTTCCTGGTTAACAAAATTTCCCCAGCGACCAATTGCCTGTCCAAGTACTACAGAAGGTGTTAAAATATCTAGTGCCCTGGTTAATGCAATCTTTCTTTTCCCTGTCATATATATTAATGTCAAAAAACCACCAATTATTGCACCATGTATTGCCAGTCCACCTTCCCAGATGGCAAATATCCGGTAAATATTCATTTTATACATATCCCATCTAAATATAACATAATATATTCGGGCACTTATTATGGATACAGGTATTGCAATAATTATAAAATCAAGAAAAAATTCAGTATCAATCCCCTGTTTCTTACTTTCTCTCAAGATTAATATTAAACCAATAATAACAGCACTGGCAATAATAATACCATACCAGTAGACACTTATTTTCCCTATTTGAAATGCAACTGGGTCTATAATCATCATCTCCTTTCCTTAATTCTACTATCTTTAATTATTCATTATTATCCTCATTTCCTGCATTAATTATGACAAAAAAAGGGAGATTCCTCTCCCATAATTATTACTAATTTAATTTTTTCTTTACAATTTTTCAATTTCAGCAATAATTTTAGTTGCCAATTCCTCTTTTTCCATTACTGGTAATTTTATATTATTATCTTCTGTGATTACATAAACCTTATTCTTATCACTTGCAAAACCTGTTTCTTTTTTAGCTACATCATTTGCTATAATCATATCCAAATTTTTTCTAGATAGCTTTGTGCGGGCATTACTGATTATATTTTCTGTTTCTGCAGCAAAGCCAATAAATAATTGGTCATCCTCTTTATTTTTAGCAATATTTTTTAATATATCTGGATTTCTCTCCAGATCTATTTTTAAATTACTGTTATTCTCTTTTTTTATTTTTTTATTACTCATGCTTTTTGGCCTAAAATCTGCTACTGCAGCAACCATAATAATAATATCTTTACCCCTTATATGTTCTTTTACGTTATTGCTCATTTCTATAGCTGTTTCAATATTTATTCTTTTTACACCGAGAGGAGTATCCAAATTTGTTGGACCTGATATTAAAGTTACTTCTGCCCCTTTATAAGCTGCAGATTTTGCCAAAGCATAGCCCATTTTACCACTAGAATAATTACTTAAAAATCTAACTGGATCAATTCCTTCTCTGGTAGGTCCGGCAGTAATTAAAACCTTTTTATTGATAAGTATATTTCTACTAAGAGATTTTTGTACATATTCCACAAGTGTCTTCGGTTCCGGTAATCTTCCTTCTCCTTCTGTACCACATGCTAAATAACCCTGAGCAGGTTTTATTAATCTCATCCCTGAGTTTTGTAATTTCTTAATATTTTCCTGTACAATTTTATTTTTATACATATTTACATTCATTGCTGGTGAAATTAAAACAGGAGCTTCACTGGCCAGAACTGTAGTTGTTAACAGATCATCTGCCATCCCCTGTGCCATGCGAGCAATAATATTTGCTGTAGCAGGAGCAATTAAAATTAAATCAGTTTCCTCAGCCAGACTAATATGATTAATATCATTATTAATATTAAAATCAAATAAGTCTGTATATACTGGATTATGGGTTATAGCTCTAAATGTCATAGGAGTGATAAACTTAGTAGCATTATCTGTCATAACTACTTTAACATTATAACTCATTTTTGTTAAAGTACTTGCAACTTCAACCATTTTATAGGCTGCAATACCACCGGTAACCCCCAAAATAATGTTTTTATTCATTATATCTCCTTCTTAATTACTTTATACTATCCTTCTTGTTTTTCTTATATTTAAGTTTTCCAGCAGCAATTTCTTCCATACTCTTTGATACAGGTTTCTCTCCTTTATACTCTTCAAGTAAAAGATCACCACCCACATTAATATGTCTAGCTCTCTTGGATGCCAGAACTATCAAAGTATAAAGACTATCTACTTTATCATATAATTTCTCAGCAGAAGGTTTTGTAATCATTTGCTTAACCTCTCCTTAATTTTTGTTCTTTTTTAATAATATGTTTAATTTTACTTACAGCATTCTGCAAATTATCATTAACTACTATGTAATCATAATTTACAATCTCTTTCATTTCTTTACGTGCATTTTCAAGTCTTATTTCTTTACTTTCCTTATCCTCAGAACCCCTTTTATCAAGACGATTTTCAAGCTCATGAAAAGATGGGGGCACAATAAATATATATACTGCATCCGGATATTTTTTCCTTACCTGTTCTGCCCCTTTAATATCTATTTCCAGAATTATATCCTTATTATTCTTAAGAACGTTATCTACATATTTTTTGGGAGTACCATAATAGTTATCATGTACCCTGGCACTTTCTATAAATTCATTATTATTGCGCATTCTTGCAAATTCTTCTTTACTTACAAAAAAATAATCCTGCCCGTCTATTTCTCCTTCTCTGGGTTTACGGGTAGTTACAGATACCGAATAATTTACACCAGAAAAATTTTTGAATAACCCGGCAAGTACTGTACCTTTGCCTACCCCTGAAGGTCCGGATAGGATAAATAAAATCCCATTACCCATCTGTATCACACCCTTCTTTTATTCTTCATTTTTATCTAACCGGTGTGAAACAGTCTCGGGCTGAATCGCTGATAATACAACATGATCACTATCAGTTACAATTACAGCTCTTGTCCTCCTACCATATGTTGCATCAATCAGCATCCCACTCTCTCTTGCTTCCTGTACTATTCTTTTTATTGGAGCGGATTCTGGACTTACTACAGCAATTACTCTATTTCCTGCTACTATATTGCCAAAACCTATATTTATTAATTCAATATCCATTTCATTTCCCCCTATTTTCTTCTCCATTTACTACCTTATTTTTCATTTATAATATCACAGTCTTATTGATTTGACAAGACGATTATATACTTTCCCCCTTTTACGTTATTAAATTTTTGCTTATACACAAAAAGTTTAGATTGAACAAATTGTAAATTTTTTAAATAATAAACATTATTATGTTTTAATAACATTATCAACAATCTCCATTATTATTGTAGACCATATAGATAAAATTAATACCAATGACCACTGCTGTGAATTTAATATTGTTGTCTTGAATATTTCATTGAAGAATGGATGATAAATAACAGCTAATTGCATTATAACTGATATAGATACAGCACCAAATAAATAAATACTACTAAATAAAGAATCATACCAGAATGGTTTTTCCTCTGATCTACAGCTAAACACAAAAAATAATTGTGAAAAGACCAATGTTGAAAAAGCCATAGTACGTGCAATATGCATCGTACCCCCCATTTTATAAAGTCCCAGTAAAAAGGCAATAATAGTATTAAAACCAATTAAAATACCCTGGCTGATGATTCTACCTTTCATACCCCGCGCAAATATACTTTCACCTGGATCACGGGGTTCTTTTTCCATAACCTGATCAGTATCTTCATCCATACCCAGAGCAAGAGCAGGTAGTCCATCAGTTACAAGATTTACCCATAATATCTGGATAGGAATTAAAGGTAAAGGCAAGCCCATAACTATACCCATAAAAATTGCAATTAATTCTCCGATATTACAGGAAAGAAGATAACGTATAAATTTTCTAATATTATTATAAATTTTCCGTCCTTCTTCAATAGCGGCAATAATTGTAGCAAAATTATCATCTGCTAATATCAAAGAAGAAACCTCTCTGCTAACATCTGTCCCACTTTTACCCATAGCAACACCAATATCAGCCTCTTTTAAGGCCGGTGCATCATTTACACCATCACCTGTCATTGCTACTATTTCACCATTATTTTTAAGGGCTTTTACTATTTTAAGTTTATCTTCAGGATTAATACGGGCAAATACATTGTTCTCATCAACAAGCTTACTGATTTCTTGTTGATCCAGCTTTTTCATCTGTTTACCCGTAATTATCTTTTCATGTTTTTTTATTATACCCAGCTTTTGTGCTATTACAGAAGCTGTTAACTTATGATCACCGGTTATCATCATTGTTCTTATACCAGCATTTTTACATTTTTTAATAGCAGTATATGCTTCTGAACGGGGAGGATCAATTAAACCCGTTAATCCTACTAATGTTAACTCATTTTCGTGATTTACTATATCATTTCCCTTAATCCTTTTCTTTAAAGGCTTATATGCTATAGCAATAACCCTCAAACCATTATTGGCCATACTATCTCCGGCCCGCCTTATTTCTTCTCTTAATTCCCGATTTAATTTCTTTACTTCACCTTTTATTTTAATATAATCACTTAATTCCAGTAATACTTCGGGAGCACCTTTTATCCATAACTCCTTAGCATTATTACTTTTCTTAATTAATGCAGACATCCTCTTTCTTTTAGAAGTAAAAGATTCTTTTTTTACTACTTCAAATTCATCCTCTAAGTCACCTAGTTTTATATCACAGTTATATAAAGCTTTAATAAAAGAAATATCAGTTGGATCACCAAATAAATCGGGCATCTTTTTGCCTGTGAAAATATTTTTTATTTTTGTCAGTGCACCTTGCTGTTTATCTTCCTTTACTTTAACTCCATTACATAAAGAAGCAATAGAAATCATCTTATATAGCATATCATCGAGGTTTTCTTTTTTATCAGCGCTAAAATTCCTTATCCTTCTATTATAATAAGTCTTGGCCAAACTCATCTCATTTTCAGTTAATGTACCAGTTTTATCGGAACAAATTACAGTTGCACAGCCAAGTGTTTCCACAGCAGGTAACTGGCGAACAATAGCATTTCTTTTTATCATTTTCTGAACACCTATGGCCAGAGCAAGGGTAACTATAGCCGGTAAACCTTCAGGTATTGCAGCAACAGCCAGACTTACACCACCCATAAACATTTGATATATGGATTGACCCTGTAATATACCAACTGCCATAATAAGAAAGGTAATTATAATACTTAATATAACAAGCCATTTCCCAAGGTGTTTCAATCTTTTTTGAAGGGGAGTTAAATCCTGCTTTTTTTCTCCCAGCATACTTGCTATTTTTCCCATTTGTGTTTCTAAACCAGTGTTAACTACCACTGCTTTAGCACTACCACGGGTAATAGTTGTACCCATAAATACCATGTTTTGTTGTTCAGCTGGTTCAAGATCGTCAGTATATATTCTTTTACTATTTTTACTTACAGATGCTGATTCACCGGTCAGTATGGATTCATCAATCTCTATTCCATCTGTTTTAATTATTCGTGCATCTGCCGGTATTTTATCACCAGTTTCCAGTAAAATTAAATCACCGGGAACTAATTCTTCCGCACATATTTTTTCTATATTTCCATCCCTGATAATCGTTGCCTGTGGGGCAGCAAGCTTTTTCAAAGCAGAAAGTGACCTTTCTGCTCTATATTCCTGTATAAAACCCATAATTGCATTTAGAATTATTATTGCAAAAATCGTAACTGCATCTACCATTTCCCCCATAATTAGTGACAAAACTGTAGCAGCTATTAAGACCATAATCATAAAATCTTGAAATTGATCCTTGAAGATAAGTAATATATTTTTTTGATTTCTTTCTGGTAACCTGTTTATACCATATTTGCGCTGCCTTTTACCAATTTCTCTTTTGCTAAGTCCATTTTTCAAAGAAGTATTTAGTACTTCTGTCAATTGCTTTCTACTTAGTTGATAATATAAAATTTTATATCACCTCTTTACATTACATACTTTATATTATTTTATTCAAATGATATTTAAAAAGAAGTAATATTGACTCAAATAAGATAATCTTCTATACTTATATATATGGGAGTGATAAATATGGCAATAGATGGAGTCATGTTAAATTGTATAAAAAATGACCTCGAACAAACTCTAATCGGGGCCAGAATAAAAAAAATATATCAACCTGAGGATAAATTACTAGATTTTAATCTGCGCCAACCAGGAGAAGATTACAAACTACTTATATCTACACATCCCCAAAAAGCTCGTGTCCATATAAGCAATTTAAATTTCGATAATCCCCGTCATCCCCCCACTTTTTGTATGCTTTTACGTAAGTACTTATCTGGAGGAATTATCAAGAAAATTTCACAGCCTAATTTTGAACGGATATTAAATATTAACATAGAAAACAACTTTAAAACCTACACACTTATACTGGAAATAATGGGTAGATACAGTAATGTAATATTAATTGATGAGGAAGAAAATGTTCTTGATTCTCTGAAAAGAATTACAAAAAAAATTAGCAGTGAAAGGGAATTATACCCTGGTATTCAATATCAGTTACCACCAGCTCAAGATAAGTTAAACCCTCTCAGTGTAAATAAAGATGATTTTTTTGCTAAAATACCTGCTGACTTTTCTAAATATTGTTTTCGCGCTATCCTTTATAATTTCCGGGGAATTGGACCTTATTTTGCCAAAGAAATTGTGTATCGGGCCGGGGTTAATTATGAACAACATTATATAGATTTAAGTAAGAAACAAAGAGATAATATCTGGCTTTCTTTCCAGAAAATATTTAAACTTACAAAAAATAATTTCTTTAACCCTACAATGGGTATAAAAGATAAAAAAGTAGAATATATATCTGCTTTCCCACTCAAACACTTAAAAGAGAATATGAGTAAGATAATTGATTTCTCTAACAGTGGTCAGCTATTTGAATATTATTATAATCATTTTATTAAAAACAGAATGTTTAAGAAACAACAAAAGAGATTAGATGATATAATCAGTAACTATCTGCAAAAAAACAGAAAAAAACAAAAAGAAATAAGAGATAGACTAAAAGCCAGTCTAAAAGCTGATAAATATAAACAAAAAGGTGAATTATTAAAAGCCAATATCTATAAAATGGAAAAAGGAATGAAGGAAATTAAAGTTGCTAATTTTTATGATCAAAATAAGGAAATTTCTATAGATCTTGATCCCAAATTATCACCTTCTGAAAATATACAAAAATATTTTAAGAAATATAATAAAGCCCACAAAAGTAAGAAACATTTAAAAAGAGAACTGGGCAAATTCCGTCATGAAGAAAGATACCTTGAACAGGTTCTTTTAAATATTGAACAATCCAGTAGTGAAGAAGAACTCATGTTAATTGAAAAAGAATTAAAAGATGAGAAATATATAAAAAAGGAGAAACAAAAAAACAATAAGAAAAAAAGCAAACGACTTCCTCCACGAAAATATAAATCTTCACAGGGTTATGACATACTTGTTGGCCGTAATAACCGTCAAAATGATCAACTAACCAAAAAGATGGCTAATAATCATGACCTATGGCTACACACAAAAAAGATTGCTGGTTCTCATGTAATAATCAGAAATGATACAGCTAAGGAAATTCCGGTACAAACAATAAAAGAAGCTGCCCGTCTGGCAGCCTATTATAGTAAAGGTAAGATGTCCTCTAATGTACCCATCGATTTTACAGAAGTTAAGAATGTAAATAAACCAGCCGGTGCAAAACCAGGTCTGGTTTATTATGACAATTATCAGACTATATATGTAGATCCAGCAAATTTAGAAGAAAAGTAAATTAATATTTAATCGTTTCTCATGATAATGTATTATGAAAGATCCTGATTTATATAAATCATTAATTCCGATTGAGATATATCCTGATAACTAAACTTAAAATTATTATAATGACAGCACCCCAGATTATGTGTTTTCCCCATTTTTGAAAAAGGGTGCTTTCATTATTAATTTTTACTTTCAGAGTCACATTCTCTCCTTGTTTATATATATTGTCATAACTACCTGAAGGTAATATTAGACCACTCCAGGAATAGTTTCCAGCCCTTACTACCGAACAACGATATTCAATTGCCCGTAAAACTGCTGCTGACCACATCTGTTGATGTAGATTACTTTCTCTATACCAGGCTTCATTTGAATGATTAATCAAAAAGTCAAAATCACCACTATAAAGTAAAGGATAAAAAATTTCAGAACATATCGATGTACTCCAACAAGCAGAAGCTGTTTGAAAGTATTTTTCCATCTCTCCTGCCTGTAAAGATTCAACATCTATTTGACTCAATAGATCCAAAGTTTTATTGAAAGGAATGTATTCACCAAAGGGAACAAGTCTCCTTTTATTATATCTATCTATTATCTTTCCCTGCGGTGATATTAAAAAAACACTATTATACTTCCCTTTTTTATTTTCTTTTATTGATTGTGCTCCTACCTGAATATATTTATCTATTTCATTTACTCTTTTTAAAAATCTTTTTCTATAATATCCATTCCTGATAATATCAAAAGTTAATGATGTTTCAGGACCAATTATTAAACTTACATCTTTAAATTCCCGGGCTCCTGTAGTTATTTTGTCTATATTTTTATCTATCCATGACGATTTCCATTTATTCTCCTGGGCTACCATTGTATTTATAACACCTACAGATATTTCATTATATTCCTTATTATTATAATGGGTATATTTATATCCTCCATAACTTAAAATAATAATTATTATAATCAATATGGGTATTATAAATTTAATACGTTTCCTTTGTAAAAGTTTATATAGATAACCATTAATAAGTATAACTACAAAAGTAACTAGGAACATACCCCCTATATCAGTTAGCTGAATTAAACTTTTAAAACCTGTCTGTGTATAAGCAATAAATCCCAAAGGAAAACCAGGCAAAAATTTTAATCTTAAAAATTCAATAGCTACCCAGCTGCAGGCCAATAAAAAGGGATGTATTTTACTTTTACCATTGACATAGACAAAAATTAAAGCCCAGCAAGCATAAAATAAACCCATTAATATAAATAATAATGCTAAAATAACAATTATAAAAAACCGTGGTAAGCCACTAAAATCAAGCAGTGGATAATAAAGCCAATAAGCAGAACCAATCATTATAATAATACCAAGTAACCAGCCATTAGTAAAAGCTTGTTTTAAATTCTTGTTTTTTAAAGCAGCCACCACAGGTAAAAATGCTATCCAGACTAAAAAATATAATTGAGGGTTAGTAAATGAAAGTGTAATTAATATTCCAGCAATTGTCATATAAAAATAGCTTATCATATATTTATACTCCTAATTGTGCAATTCTTTCTTTTTCTTTAATTATTTTATCTTCACCATAATCATAAGCATAACAGGCACCATTTATCATTCTAGTTTTTAATATTCCTGCTCCTTCAGAATTACTTTTTAAATGTGGTGCATCTATAAGACCACTTTTTATTGCCCGCGATAGTGTTAGGGAATCGATCCAGGAATCAATATCTTCTTTATCAAAAAAATTATCCAATGTTGCAAGTATTACTTTAGCTTCTTCTATTAGTTCCTTCTTCCTCTTTTGAATTTCTTTATCTGCAACTATTTCAGGATAATTATCAAGACACTTTTTTATTATCTGACGTGCAATACGACAGCTTGAAATTACATCTTCAGCTGTTGCTGCATGATCAGCCTCTGAATAGGCAACTACATGAACAATATCAGGATTTAAAGCCATCCCGGTAAATGTAGATAAAGCCAGCTGACCTTTGGCTTCATCCAGGTCAGGCGGAAAACTTGCCAGACCTGCTCTGACCTGTGTATAGACATTGAAATTATTATCTTGCAGTTCTTCAATTAATTCTTTTTTAGCTAACATCTTGGCAATATCCATATTGATGGAAGTAGTTGCTGGATTATTAAACATATACTGCGAAATATAATCCTGAACACCCATCTTTTTTGCATTATAGGCAGCAAGAAAGGCCATAACTACAGCTATTGTATCATGGGCATCACGTAAACTCCAGTGATGTGCTTCATTTACTTCTACAGGAATGTTTCTTTTAGCATGCCAGTACATAAGTTTTTGGTTTTCCTCTATTGACTCCAAAAGACTCCTGGGACCGCGACCATCCAGTTTATTATACCAGCTTAGGGGAACGGCACACCAGGCATTATTTATAGTCTCTAAAAGCATGCTGGCCATCTTAAAAGTATCTCTGGTACCACTATAACATCTCATCAGGGGATAATTGCCACATTGAGCAGCATCATGAATCCTAAATAAATCTTCCTTTTTACGGATAGGAACTCCTCCGGCTCCTTTTTCACTTTCATCCATACAATGTGGCCTAAAAAATGATTCCTGAGCATTTTGGTCAGGCCCCAGAGAAATAATATCCAGCACTTTACTTTTAGCAATTATCTTAATACCTGTTATAGTTTCTTCCAGTTTTGGTAACCCAAAATGATGTCTTAGCAAGGGAAAGGGTTTATTAAAATTCATTCTCTCAAAAAGAGAATCATTTTTATAATCCTGAGCATTATTATAATCTTTCCCCTCTAAATAAGCATATATTTCAGCCCTGGTTTCTTTACCAGTAAATACTTTATCAAAAAGCCCTACCTCTTTAGCCTTTTCAGCTACAGGTAGGGTTCCTCCAAATATATACTTGGGGTTTTCAAGTCCTCTTTCTTTAATCCCAGCCTTCAATCCTTTTATCAAATTATATCCTGTCATAGGTGTTAATCTATAACTTACAGCAACCATATAAGGAGCAGATTCCTGTACTGCTGAAAGTAAATATTTTATAGAAACCGCCGGGCCTAAAAATTTAGTCTTGTAACCTTTTTCTTCTGCCATTTTCAAAAAATTTATAATACCAGCAACATGAACACAATTTCCAATTGAAGCTCCTATAATTAATCGGCTCATCTTTCAATCCTACCTTCATTATTAAATGAATCACTTAATCTATCCATAATTACATTATCAAATTTATTCAATAATATTTTACTGTCTTTATTTAACATATTTCCATTTTCAATATACCCTTTATTGACAAGGTTAAGAATATTTGTAACTGATAATCCTTCTAATCCCAGTGATTTTACAGATCGTCCAAGCTGTCTATAATCAACTTCATGTACAATATTGGCCATGCTAATAATCATATTAATGGTAGGTGTTTCCACTCCCATCATCTTAGCAATAGATGCAATCGGTACAAGACTCATGGGAACATCTTCAAATATATATCTTGTTTTCAAATTCTCTGGTGCACTTAAAGCAAAATATTGTTCATTATTCTGTAACAATTCATATAAATTACGTCCTTTAACACCATAAGAAATCCTTAACCAATCAGCAGCACTGCTTGACTCAACACCAAGGGCCTCTGCAACCTCAAGTCTTTCCTTATCAATTTTTTCCAGTATTTTGGCTATAGAAGGACTAATACCATCCTGATAGTAACTAAATGAACCTCCCGTCGTTTCTATCCAGGCCATATTTAAAAGTGTAGGAGTTGGGTGAAATATCGCACCAATATTATCAAGACTTGTTCTTAAGACATTTTCAACTGGATAAAATTGAGGGAAAACAGGTCTAATTTTCTCAATAACTTTTCTGGTCTTTATACTGGGAAATGCTGCTAAAGCAACCTTGTTTTTTACTCCAAAAATTTTAGCTTCTGCTGGTCCAATTACTCTACTGGCATAAATAAATGTCTGAGCTTCTGAGATAATAACATCAGCCTGACAATTATTTTCATGCAGAGTTTTTCTAAATTCTAAAGCTCCCCCGGTACGACCTGGATTTAATACAATAATTTGGTTATCTTCAAGATGGGGACTAACAATTCTCGCCAGGTACTTATGAGCTACAGCCGGTGTGACTATCATAATTACTTCAACTCCGGTCAATGCTTCTTCAATATTTGTTGTAATTCTAGCCAATTTAGCAAAACCTGAAAATACTCCGTGTAATTTTATGGCTCCAGATTTTTTTATAGCTGTAATTCTTTCTTCAGATCGGTTATAAAGATTTACTTCATAACCCTGTAAACCAAGATAAGCAGCCATGGCCTGGCCACCATTACCTGCTCCTAAAACAGCAAATTTTTTTACTTTTTGAAACATTTAATCAGCCCCTTATTTTATTTCTATAAAATACCCCCTATTAATTATCAGATATTTTAATAAATCAA
>CAYRVO010000009.1:0-17476 GCA_964427565.1 uncultured Halanaerobiales bacterium
GGAAATAATTACTAATTAATTGAGCCGCTATGCCATAACATAAAGATGAAATAATCATTCCCAGATAAGCATAAATATTACCACTGAAAAAATTATCTACATTTATATTCATCAAAATTAATATACCAACAAAACCGATTATAACTCCTACCCACTGAGTCAACCTGATCTTATTTTTAAAACATATAATCCCTATAATCACTGTCCATATAGGAGTAATTGCATTTAATATAGAAGCCATACTACTACTAATCATAGTCTCACTGTAACTAATTAAAATCCAGGGTAAAGCAGAATTAGTAATACCAATAGCAATAATTAATAACCATGATTTATTCTTTAATATTATGTTTTTCTTTTTAATAATCATAATAGTTAACACAACGAGTGCCCCGACAAATGAACGCAAAAATACAATAGCAAATGGATTAAAGTATGATAGTAAAACCTTTATAAATAAAAATGAAAAACCCCATATCATACTTAAACCAATTAAAGCCAGATACAATATTGATGACAATTTTTATCTTCCTCTCCTAGTAAATTATAATCTTTTGTTTAATACCTTGTATGATTTGTATTTCATTATAAACAATAAAAAAACCTACACTCATATTGACTTCTATATAAATCTATATTAAAATTTTTATAGTTACTTTATTAAAAAATTTTATCTTAAAATAAATTATATAGTAATTTTCACAACAAAAAAGGAGCTGTTACAAAAATGGAATTATTTTTCATAGGTATTGGGGGATTCGTTGGAGCTATAAGCCGTTATACCATATCTGAATGGATGGGAGTAAAATTCAATAATATTATTCCCTATGGAACCTTAACAGTTAATATTATTGGCTCATTTATTCTTGGTTTTTTGATGACTTATCTAATTAACAAGACGGTTGTCCCACCTTTTTTAAAAATGGCAATAACAACAGGTTTTCTGGGAGCCCTGACAACCTTTTCCACTTATACATATGAAACTATTATGTTATTAGAAGATAAACAGTATTTCCTTGCTGGTTTCAATATAGTTACTAATCTTTTGTTGGGTTTATTATTTGTTTTTCTGGGAATTTTTTTGGCCAGGACAGTATAAAAACCTGGGGCCCAGATTGCAGTTACTATATATATTTAAACTTAATTTGTTAAATCCCTTTTTTATATATAATATTGCTCACCAATTCTTTTCTTATATTTAATAACTCGGTTTTTGGAATAGAATAGGAATATTAAGTATAGAATATAATATAACTAAAATAATAAAAGGGGGCAAATAATGGCCGATATACTGCTTGATTTTAGGCCCAGAATAACAGCCAGTAATATAAATAATCTAAAAAAAATCGTAAATGATTTAGAAGTGGGACAACAATTATCAGTTACAATTGAAAGAACAGAAGCCCACCATGCTGATAGGATTTTAAATATCTTTAAAAATAATAATTTTAAATACTGTACAAAAGGTGGACATAAAAATGAGTATTATATTATCGGTACCAGGAATTAATCTACTCTTATCTGCACATCCATAATAATCATCCATGAATAAGATTTCTTGTTCTCAAATTAATATCTGTACTGACCTTCCAAAAAAATTATATAAATTACTATCAAATCTTGCAGTTCACAACCAAAATTATAAACATTAGACTGATATTTTTAATATATCCTCATTTGTAAAGTAACATTATTCTTAAAATATACATAGAATATACTAAATTAAGGAAAAGGAGGTAATCCTAATGACTGGTTCTTCAAGTTATTATTATAATATGGTCTTTATTATCTTCTTGATTTTAATATTACTGTTACTTGGAACCTATTAAAGTTCCATAATAAATCATGGTGTCCGGGAATCTCCCGGCACCAATTTTTTTTATATACGTTATTTAATAATAATTTCATTTTTGGGCGGTTCAGGCGGTTTAGCTAAGGAATCATCCTCCTTATTAGATGGTCGCTGGGGAGAATGAACTACAGTTATACTGTTAAGTATAATCTCAGTTTCCTCCACCCTATCACCATTCTTAATCTTTTTTCTAATTTCAGCCCGGGGAATAAAAATAGATACTTCATGAGGTATATCATAATTAAAACAACGATTCATCTTAACATCGAGTCCATCAAGAATCAAATGTACTTCATCTTGATTTCGACAATAACTATTTATATTAAAAATAGAAGTTACTTTACTACATAACTCATTAAACATATTAAAAAATCTCATAATCCACCTCCTTTACATTTAATTTATTCTCTAAAAATAAAAGAAGTGATTATCCTCTCTCACAAAATTAACTCAACATAAATAGTAAAAATATATTTTAAATAAAAAAAGAAACCGTTTTGATTAACGGCTTCTTTTTATTATAATCTGCAAATTATAATGCCTGTAGATTAATAAATGAAAGTAAAACTTAAGCTAATTGAGTAACAAAGTTTTCAATACGTTTTAAACCTTTAGCTATATTTTCCATAGATGTAGCATAAGATAATCTAAGCAGATTATCTGCTCCAAAAGCTATACCGGGTACTACTGCTACCTTCTCAGCTTCCAGCAAATAATCGGCAAATGATAGTGAACCATCAATTTCATTACCTTCATAATTATTAGCAATTAAATCACTGAAATTAAGCATTACATAAAATGCTCCTCCCGGTTTTGTGCATGATATACCATCTATTTCATTAATGGTTTCAACCATATATTCTCTTCTTTTATCATATTCTCTAACCATTTTCCTGATCTTATCTTTACCACCCTTTAATCCTCTTACACTGGCATACTGAGCAATAGAATTCGGATTAGAAGTGGAATGGCTTTGAATATTGGACATGATATTAATTATCTTTTCATCAGCTGCCGCAAAACCGATACGCCATCCTGTCATAGCATAGGCTTTAGACATACCATTTATAACAATTGTTCTCTCCTTAATATCAGGACCAAAAGAAGCTATACTTACATGTTTTTTACCATCATAAATTATTTTTTCATATATTTCATCAGAAACTACAAAAATATCCTCCTCAATTGCTACTTCAGCAATATCCCTGAGCTCATCTTCAGTATATACACTACCTGTGGGGTTACAGGGACTATTGAGTATCAGTGCTTTTGTATTATTATTAATATTTTTTTTCAAACTGGCAATATCTATTTTAAAATTATTATCTAAACTACTCTCTACAAATACAGGCTTTCCCCCAGCCATTTTAACCATTTCCGGATAAGATACCCAGTAAGGAATTGGTATAATTACTTCATCACCAGTATTTATAATCGCCTGAAAGGTATTAAAAAGAGAATGTTTTGCTCCATTAGAAACAATTATTTGCGATTCTTTATAATCTAAATCATTATCATTTTTAAATTTATCACAAATTGCCTTTTTAAGATCAGATGTTCCGGATGCAGAGGTATAACCAGTAAAACCTACAGCAAGAGCTTCCCGGGCTGCCTCTTTAATATATTCAGGTGTATCAAAATCAGGCTCTCCGGCTCCAAAACCAATTACATCATAACCTTTTGCTTTCATAGCATTTGCTTTTGCACTAATAGCCAATGTCAATGATTCACTAATATTTAGACCTTTCTTAGATAGTTCCATTATAAAATCCCTCCATCCTTTATATATCACTTATTCATTTACAGTAAAAATCCTCTTTTTTCTTTAGCTTTTTTTACATAAAATATTAACTCAATAATTGACTCTCCTCGGAGCAAGCCCACGAGGTTTGCTAGCAGACTATAAATTCTATCACATTAATTCAAACTTTTCATATATTATAATAAATCAAGAAAAGAGGTGACAATTTATGGGAGATTATTGTGGGGGTTCACAAGATAGTTTAGTATTCATTATTTTTCTGATTTTGATTTTGCTTCTTTTAGGAACCGGAGATAAGTGTTATAGTGAGTAATGTACATTTATAATAAGATTTAATCAGGTTCACCCCTATTCAAGGTGTCGGTATATACCGACACCTTTTGTTTTTTAGCTTCCTATATATGGTTATAACACAAAAAGTTTAAATTAAATAAATCAATAATATTTATGCACAATAAAATTTGTTTATCATACTATATATAAAAATATTAAAGTTAGATTAGTTTAACATTTTCCTGAAAAGGAGGAAACAAAATGATATTAACAAAATTATCTATTGGCAAAAAAGCAGAAATCACAAAATTAATAGCTACTGGTAAAAAAAGAAGACGGCTACTTGATCTCGGTTTAATACCTGGTACTGAAATAATAAGCAAACGTAGGAGCCCTTCCGGTGATCCTACTGCTTATTTGTTCAGGGGAACCATTATTGCCCTTAGAAGTGAGGAAACAAATTTAATTTATGTGAAAATGTTAGATTGATTTAACTTTATAAACTTGAACAAAGTTATTAGCATAAAAACAAATCAATTTCAAGGAGGTAAAAAATGAGTTTAACAAATAAATCTACAGGTATAAATGTCCTGCGAAGAAAATTTAATATTAATAATAAAAAACTACCAGTTGTAGCTTTAGCTGGAAATCCTAATACCGGTAAAAGTACTGTTTTTAATGGCCTAACCGGTTTAAAACAGCATACAGGCAACTGGCCGGGTAAAACTGTCACCCGGGCTACGGGGTATTATGATTATAAAGAAAAGAAGTTCAATATTATAGATTTACCAGGAACCTATTCACTGTTAGTTAACTCAACAGAAGAAAAAATTGCAAGGGATTTTATATGTTTTGCTAAACCAGATGTAACAATTGTTGTTGCAGATGCTACTAATCTTGAACGCAATCTTAATTTAGTTTTGCAGATTACAGAATTAACAAATAATGTTGTTCTCTGTTTAAATATGATGGATGAAGCAGAAAAAAAGAATATTAAAATTGATATTACAGGACTGGAAAACGATTTGCAGATACCGGTTGTACCGACTGTAGCAAGAGAAGGTAAAGGATTACAAGAATTAAAATATGTTATTAACTGTGTATTTACAGAAGAAATAGTTATAAATCCAGCAGCTATAGAATATTCTTCAGAAGTAAATGAATCAATAGCCAAAATATTACCTAAATTAAAAGCTATTTGGGGAAATTTTGAAGGTTTTATTAACCTTAACTGGTTGGCACTACGAATACTGGAAGGAGATAAAACTATAATAGATTCAATAGAAAACTATTTTTACAAAAACATTAAAAATAGTAGTAATATAAATCAAGAAAGTCAGGTGAAAGTAGATGGGGTCATCTAAAGATCATAAAAATTTAAATAATCTTATTGAAAATAAAAACAAACAAAACTTAAAAGACAAGATTGTAAGAGATATCTATAATAAAGCTGAAGAACTTGCTGAAAAAAATGTTAGTGGCAATGATCTTCATAAATATAAATGGGAAGATAAAATCGATAATATTTTGACATCTAAGTGGTTTGGTTTTCCCATTATGTTATTAATGCTAGGGGGTATTTTTTGGCTTACTATTATTGGTGCTAATTACCCCTCTGCTATACTGGCTAAAGGCTTGTTCTGGGTAGAAGGTCAACTTACCAACTTATTTATGACCCTACAATCACCACAGTGGTTACATGGTATACTTGTTTTAGGGGTATACAGAACTCTGGCCTGGGTTATATCAGTTATGCTACCCCCAATGGCTATTTTTTTCCCTCTTTTTACTCTTCTGGAGGATTTAGGATATCTACCCCGGGTAGCATTTAACCTGGATAATTATTTTAAAAAAGCCGGAGCACATGGGAAACAATCATTAACTATGAGCATGGGGTTCGGGTGTAATGCTGCTGGAGTTATTGCAACTAGAATTATTGATTCACCCCGGGAAAGATTAATAGCTATTCTAACAAATAATTTCGTCCCCTGTAACGGGCGTTTTCCAACCTTAATAATTCTTGCTTCATTATTTATGGGAACTGTTGTTAATGATAAATACAGTTCACTGGTCGCTACAGGTGTAGTAGTAGGAATTGTTCTTGTAGGCATAGCAATAACTCTACTTGTATCATGGTTATTGTCCAGAACACTATTAAAGGGAGTTCCCTCTTCTTTCACACTGGAACTACCACCATACAGAAAACCCCAGATAGGCAAGGTTTTAGTTCGCTCTTTTATTGACCGTACACTATTTGTACTGGGAAGGGCAGTAATGGTAGCAGCACCAGCCGGAGTCGTTGTCTGGATATTTGCAAATATTGGTTTATATGGTGAAAGCCTGATCACACTGGTTTCTAATTTTCTGGATCCAGTAGCAATGTTAATAGGACTTGATGGAATAATTTTGCTGGCCTTCATATTAGGTTTACCGGCTAATGAAATAGTATTACCAATATTAGTTATGAGTTATTTATCGGCAGGAACAATGCTGGAACCCAGTAGCAGTCAGGCACTACGTGAAATACTTGTTAATAATGGCTGGACCTGGGTAACTGCTCTATCTACCATGCTTTTCTCACTACTCCATTTCCCCTGTGGAACAACATTACTTACAATTAAAAAAGAAACAAATAGTTTAAAATGGACTATATTTGCAGGAGTCATGCCTCTAATAGTAGCTTTCATCGTAAACTTTGCCGTAGTGCAAACTATTAAATTATTTATTTAAATAATTTATTATATACATCTTCTTTATCTAGTTCATCCTGTAATTCATGTAGTTTGTGTTTTAGTTCTGGTCTTCTTTTGAAAAATTCTACTACTAGAGTCATTGCATAGACCGTGTCCCGGGACAAATAATGTTCAATAGCTTCAGCTTCAGCTTCTTTATCACATTGACTACCAATAACATCTAAAAATTCCTGCAATATTTTATTGCGTTTAACCAAAAATTTCCCTAAAATAGCACCTTTATCTGTTAATTCTATATTTTTGTAAGGTATATATTCCAGGTAATCTTTTTGACTCAAAATTTTAACAGCCTTATTTACGGATGGGAGGGAGACATCAAGTTTTTCAGCAATATCAGTTATTCTAATGAAACCAAGGGTTTTAGAAAATCTATAAATTTCCTCCAGATAATCCTCAAGACTCGGTGACAACATATATATGTTTCCCTCCTTATCTTAATTTTATGACCGAGACAAAATAATATGCATATCGTGATGTTGTATATAGAAATGGTAACATTACTTCCAAAATAGTTATCTAAATTTAAGGCAGCTATTAAACTGCCTTAAATATTATTCCTGGTTATATTGATTATTTATATTGTTCATATTACTCAGTGAATTTATTAATTCCTGAAGCTGTTCTCTCTCCTTTCTAATTTCATCTTTTAGTTGTTCAAATTCTTCTACACTTACCTGTTCTTTTTGTTGCTGCTGTTGACCATCAGTTTTAAATTTATTCATCATTCCACTCATTTTATCTTTAGCACCTGCAAACTTTTCACCGGCCATTAATGCTCCCTGTGTTCCTTTAACAGCAGCATTTCTTGCATTCTTTTTGATTACCGGAGTTAAAAGAGAAGTCAAAACCGCAAGCCCAATGCCAAACAAAATACTCTGTGGACTAAAAGGGGATTTAAATAATTTCATGTTTACACTCCTATTTTATATTTTATCTCCCAAACAATATTGCTTTAGTTAAAGTCTTAATGATTTCTTTGTTATTATACTTCACACTATAAAACTGTAAATCATTAAAAAGTCGTTTTATATATTCTTTCCATAATTTAATTATAGCATCCTTTTCCTGAGGATTATCCTCCATATATTTAAAGCTGTTCTCCATATTAGACTGGATAACACTATAGGTATTTTCAAGTCCCTTCCGAATTTCTTCTTTTTCATCCATGTTATCACCTTAAATTACCATCAAGTGATTAATTAAATTAGAGGCAAAAATGAAAACAGCTCCTATCAAAAAAAGTTTAATCAAAAATCTCATCTTCTACCTCCTTTTCATCTCTATTAAAGTTTGCCTGATTTCTCTTCAAATTTTCATAATAAGCTTCAGCAATTATATCTTCAACACCTTCTTTAGCATTATAAATTGATTCCCTTGAACGATCTACAGCACCAAAAACATGACTTGTAGCTATTACTGCTGCCCTTTTGATTGGTTTTTTTAATGCTTTAGCACCATAAACAGTTGCAAAACCTAGTAGTATTCCGAAAGGGTCCATAAAAACCACCTCCAGTTATAAATATTATTAGCAATTTTAAATAAAATTATGTAACAGTAATTCTGTATTAACTTAAACCATTATGTAAATAATAAATAATACGCTAAAATTGAGGTGTATATATATTGCATAAAATATCTAAAGTTTCTTGTATACCGGGCAGAATAAGATTAAAAACTTCTTATTTATATAAAAATAATCAATTGTGTAAAAATATTAAGAAAAAATTTAATAAATATCAGGGAATAAAAAAATTAAGAATAAACATTCACAATAAATCTTTACTTATAATTTACGAGAAACAAAAAATTAGTGGTAAAAATATTGAAATTCTTATCTGTCAATTCATTTACAAACAAGTTACTAATAAACAGGAAAAACAAAAAATTGCTTCTTCAGCTGAGGAAAATTTAAAAATAAGTAACAAAAAATCCTTAATGAAGATAAAAAATAAAAAAACAAATAATAATTATTATCAAATGAATTTATCGAAATTAGAAAAACAACTCAATACTAATTTTGATAAAGGTCTTAAAAATCACGAGGTTAAAAAAATTATTAATAATCAGGGAACAAATGACCTTAAAACCGATGATAATAAATCTATACTGAAGACATTTCTATCTCAATTTAACGATTTTTTAATAAAAGTATTGCTGGGAGCAAGTATCATTTCTTTATTTTTAGGAAATTTAGCTGATTCAATTTCAATAATAGCTATAATACTTGTTGAATCATCTCTTGGTACATGGCAAAATTATAAATCATCTAAAGCACTGAAAGCATTAAAAAAACAATCAGCAAGTAAAACCTGTGTAATAAGAAATAGTAAAAGCAAAACTGTAAATTCCAGATATTTAGTTCAAGGTGATATAATCAAGTTACAGAGAGGTGATATTGTTCCTGCTGATTCGCGTTTGCTTACAACAAATAATCTGAAAATAAATGAAGCTAATTTGACTGGAGAATCACAGGCCGTAACAAAATCTGAAAAAGTTAACTATACACAACCCGTTCCCCTGGCTGACAGAAAAAATATGCTTTATATGGGGACAAAAATTGTTAAGGGAAATTGTAAAGCACTTGTAATAAAAACAGGTATGAAATCTGAAATGGGGAATATTGCCAGCTATATAGATGAAAATAATAAAAATCTAACTCCTCTCCAGAAAGACCTGGCTAAACTGGCAAAATATATTACCTATACCTGTATAGGCATATCTCTAGGTATAATGCTTACCGGCCTATTGGCAGGGAATGCATTCTTAATGATGTTAAGAACAGGTATAAGCCTGGCAATAGGAGCTATTCCGGAAGGACTGACTACAATTCTTACTATCTCCCTTGCTTTTGGAGTTCAACGCATGTCAAAAAAAGGGGCTATAGTTAAAGAACTACCTGCTGTAGAAACTTTAAGTTGTGTAGATGTAATCTGTACAGATAAAACCGGCACCCTCACTACAGGAAAAATGACTGTCACAAACATCCAGACTCTAAGAGAAGAATTTCAAATAACAGGTGTTAATACTAATGGTAAATTTCTTTATAATGGTAAAAAAATAAATCCCTTAACCAATAAAGCTTTAACTAAAATACTTCATATCAGTTTATTATGCAACAACTGTACTCATGAAAACAATAAAAACATACTGGAATTAAATGGAGATCCTACAGAAAAAGCCCTGTATATTATGGCTCTGAAAGCTGGTTTAACAAAAGATGTAATTAATAAATATCCTTTAGAAAAAGTTTTTTCTTTTGATTCTGAGAAAAAAAGAATGACCGTTATCTGTAAAAATAAAGATAAGTTCCTCGTTTGTTGTAAAGGTGCCCCTGAAAAAATATTAAATAGAACAAGCAGAATTATAGATTATAACAAAATTAGATCTATTTCACCTCAGGACAAAAAGGCTATTAAAAGAAAAATCAAGTCCATGTCAAATAGTGCTTTAAGGGTTATTGCATTTAGCTACAAAGAAATTAACACATATCAGGGTTGTAATGTCGAGGAAAATTTAATTTTTGCCGGTCTAACAGGAATTATGGATCCTCCCAGAAAAAACATCAATCAGGCTTTGGAAAAATGTCAAAAAGCAGGAATAAAAACAATTATGATTACCGGTGATCATAAAAATACTGCTACAGCTATTGGTAAAAAAATTAATTTAATAAACAAAAAAAATGACCTGGTTCTTACAGGAGAGAAATTAGATAATCTTTCTCAAAAAGAATTATTAAAAATTATAAATAGAGTAAAAGTATATGCACGCACCTCACCTGAACAAAAATTAAGAATTGTAAATGCCTTAAAAGAAAAAGGGCATATGGTTGCTATGACAGGTGATGGCATTAATGATTCACCGGCAATTAAAAAATCTGATATAGGTATTTCAATGGGTAAAAACGGAACTGAAGTAACGCGTCAGTCTTCTAATATTATTCTCGTAGATGATAATTTCACTACTATAGTTAAAGCAGTAGAAGAAGGAAGGGGAATAAGTAATAATGTAAAAAAATTTATGCGTTATGTACTTGCAGGAAATATTGCCGAAGTAATAACAATATTTCTATCATCATTGTTTAGACTTCCTGTACCTCTTATTCCAGCCCAAATCCTGATGATTAATCTTGTCACGGAAGGAATACCTGCACTTTCACTTGGTGTCAATCCTGCAAATGAAAAAAACATGTCTGAAAAACCACGTAACGCCAATCAATCTATACTAAATAAAAAATTACTTAAAAAAATATTCTCCCGTGGAATTATTATGGGTAGCAGTTCCCTGGCTCTTTATTCAGGAACATATTTTTTGACAGGTAATATCAATAGAGCAAGGACTCTGACCTATACAAATTTGGTAGTAAGTCAACTCTTTCATGTTTTTGATTGTAAGGGCAATTTGAAAAACAAAAATAAATATATTTATCCTTCAGTATCTATATCTTCAATACTTTTACTTTTCAGTATATATGGACCATTTAATTCATTATTTAGAACAACACCACTACAGCTTATTGATTGGTTATTAATCCTGGGTTTATCTTTTTTAAATGGTAGATTTGACCTTTTAAAAAAACATTTGCCTGCAACTGAAAGAAACTCCAATAAAGTTATAGATATAACACCACAAAAAAATTATCCTACTAAATATTAGTAAATAAGTTGTTATTGCAAAATATTTAAGATCACAAGTTTTTTATCCAGCAAAAAAGCTGCCCTGCTTTTCTAGATTTCGGGCAGCTTTTTATATTTTTTAAATTATGTCAATACAAAATCTAAAGCTTATCTATCATTTTTTCCAGTTTAACAATCGGCAGGTTGCAGATAAAAGCTGTTATTGAATTTAATGTGTTAATGGCCTTGGCTTGAAAAGGATTATAATAACCTGATAATGTCAATAGTCCAAAAATAAAGTTATTCGTTCGGCATAAGTTATTACTTAATATAATTTGTTCACCTGTACTCCGTGACAATAATATTAAATCTACAATAAGCATTAAATCCTTTTTTCTAAGAATACAATCTGCATTTTCCCAGACTTTACCCAGATTTATATCTTCTCTTCGAAAGGTAATGCTTATATCTGCTGCTTTCATGGCACCTGTATCATTTATTCCATCCCCAACCATAATAACATTATTATTATTATTCTTAAGTTGTTTAATAAATTTTCTTTTTTTATCATAAGACATATCGCCCTGATAATTTTTTACTCCCAGACTATCTGCTACATAACTTAAATTTTCTTCTCTATCTCCACTTATAATAGCTAATTCTAAATTTAAAGACTTTAATTTTTCTATCATCTTAAAAGCTTGATCATTAACTACTTCGGTAAGGACTACCCTTGCGATCAAACTACCTTCCACAGCAACATATATATCTATACCTGGTTTTTTATTTTCCCTTAATGTTATTTCAATATTACTCATCTTCATCAATTTTTCATTACCTACTAATACTTCATTATTCTTATAAACTGCCCGTATTCCCTTGCCAGGAATATATTCTTTATCCTGGATAATATTATCATCAAAATCTATTTCTATTGAATTTGCTATGGGATGTAATATCCCTTTTTCACAACAGGAAAATATTTTTTTTACCTTATTTTCACTAAAATTATCATTAATTACTTCTATATTATTTATAACTAGATTATTAGAAGATAATGTTCCTGTCTTATCAAAAACAATAATATCTACATCCCTTATTTTTTCCATCTTATTAACATTTCTTAAAATAATTCCTCTATCCCTTAACTTTTTTAAATAAAGTCCAAGTCCCGATTTCACAGCAAAATCAGCTGCAGCAGGACCCATTACCAGATAAATAGATAAAGGTGTTATTATACTACCTGTTAAAACCCAACCTGTAAAAGCAAACAAAGTAGAAACTAGCAATTGCTTTTCCTGATAATTTTTTGCCCGCTTATAAATACTCATCTGATTTAATTCAATATCCTCTTTAGGTGTGTAATCTATTCTTTTTGTTATCCTAATTTTAATCTTACCTTTTATTATATACATACCGTGTTTTACATTATCATTTTCTTTAAACTGTTCTATTACACAACGTCCATTATAATAAACATGGTTAACCAGTGCCTGTCCTTCAATAATAATACCATCAAATCTAATAATATTATTTTCAGAAACTATTATTTCATCACCCGGTTTGATTACAGAAGCAGGTAAAGTGATCTTTTCACCTTTCTTATCAATTTTTTCTACCTGCATACCTATTGAACAATTCTTTATAAATTGTTTTTGTACCTGCAAACCTGAATAAGCATTAAATGATTCAATAAGAGATTTTGTGAATAGTAAAAAAAGTGTCAAATCACCTTCACGTATAAAGGCAAGTAATAACCCCAGATAAATAAAAAAATTATCAATTTTATCATTAAACTGTCTGCTTATTTTTTTCAGAAATGGATAATCAGATATAATCGTTACCAGGGAAGCAATAATAAGTACAGGTAAACTACTTGAAAAATAAAAATTGCCAAAAAAGTATTTTTTTATTTTCAGAATTAAATATGACATACCAAATATAAACAAGTTATTACTGGCTTTACTAAGATTTTTTCTTTCTTCTAAATAATCTTTAAAAATTTGCTCATCAAAGTTTAAATTCTTATTATATAATAAATTTTTCATCCGGGATAATATTGTATTATGTTTAAGTAGCTTATGGTTATATAACACTTTTATGGAACCATTAACAGGATTTATTCTGATATTTTCGATACCACTTATCTGCAAAAAAGATAACTCAATTAAAGCAGCAAGTTTATATTCTTTTTTTAATTTCGGCTCTATAATTCTTATCCGCCCTGGTATAATACTTTTAATTATCATTACCAGTTATTATAAAACTTTACCCCTGACAATATTACTATAACCGGGGAAAATAAGTGCCAGAGCAGGTATTATAAAAATCAAACCCGGTATTATTGGTAAAACTAATCCTATTAATCCCGCAGATAATAATAAAACTCCCAGTATCTTTAACATTTTATCACCTCATTTTATTATTATCTTTTTAATAATAGAATATTCAATTTCAACATTATTATTCATTGACTATATACTTTAGACTTATTCATCAAATTTTTCAGAGTAGTAAGGTGCTGTTGATCATCATTTATTATATTGTTTATTAAATTAGAACTTTTTTGGTCTAAATCTCCTTTTACAATTTCTTTTGCCATATTAATACCATTCTTTTCACCATCATGGGCTAATTTAAGTATAGATAAAGTATCTTTTTTATTAATGTTTTTAAGTTTGGACATCAAACCGGCCATTTTTCCTACAACTCCAACTTCATTTGCAGGCTGACCACCTATATTTTGTATTCTTTCTGCTATTTTTACTGCATGTTGTTTATGATCCTGCTGAATTTTTTGCAAACTTTGTTTAATTTCTTTATCATCTGTCTTCTGAATATATTTTTCATATCCATTTACTGCCATATGCTCTCCCTTTAAAAAAGTATTTAATTCATTTATTACTTCATTTTTCATTTTTATAACCTCCGGTTTTTTATTAATTTAACCGCAGGTTTATGATTTATGTAATAAATCAAAAATAACTTAAATGCAAATTATGTAAATAAAAACATCAAACATCCTCAACAAAAACTTTGTTACCTTGTATTGTCAACTTATTTTTACTATAAAGTTTAATAGCCTGTGGTAAAATTTTATGTTCTTCTTTCAATATCCTTTTTTTCAAATCCTCAAGTGTATCATCTACACTGACAGGAACAGCTTTTTGAAGAATTATGGGACCGGTGTCCATACCCTGATCAACAAAATGAACTGTACAACCAGAAACCTTGACTCCATATGTAAATGCCTGTTTTTGGGCATCCAGACCAGGAAAAGCCGGTAATAAAGAAGGATGAATGTTGATTATTTGCTGGTAATAATGATTTACAAAATAGGGACTTAAAATACGCATAAAACCTGCCAGTACAATCAACTCAACTTCTTTCTTTTCCAAAATTTCAATAAGAACCTGTTCATATTCTTTTTTATCTGTATACTCCCCGGGAGATAAAAAACTGGTATATATATCATATTTTCTTGCTCTAACCAGGGCCTGAGCATCTCGATTATCACTTATTACAGCAGCTATTTCAATATCAAGATTATCATTATTGACATTATTAATTATTGACTGCAGGTTAGAGCCCCTACCTGAGGCCAGAACACCTATTTTAAGCATTATATTATCACTCCATTTTTTCCAACTCATAAATCTATAACTTTCTTTTAACAACAAATATTTTAAATTAATTCAATAGAAGAGTTCCCCTTTTTTACTTTACCAATTATATAAGCTTTCTCTCCTTCTGCCTGTAAAAATTCAACTATCTCCCCGGCCTGATTCTGTTCTACAATTACTACCATCCCTATTCCCATATTAAATGTGCGGTACATCTCTTTTTCAGCTATGTCTCCTTTATCCTGTAATACCCTGAAAATCTGCTGAACAGACCAGCTATTTTTATCTATTTCTGCAGTTGTATTTACAGGTAATATACGTGGGATATTCTCTATTAACCCCCCACCAGTAATATGAGCTATACCCTGTACACTATATTTTGCAAGTAAATTCAAAATAGGTTTAACATATATCCTTGTAGGTTGTAGCAATTCCTCTCCCAGAATATCATCTAAACCATCTATATTATCCTGTACATTATAACCCTGATGTTCAAAGAATACTTTCCTGGCCAATGAAAATCCATTACTGTGTAAACCATCTGACTCTAAACCAATAATAGCATTACCGGCCTGAATATTTTCACCGGTAATAATATTATTACGGGCAACCATACCCACAGCAAAACCAGCCAGATCATATTCACCTTCATCATAGAATCCAGGCATCTCTGCTGTTTCTCCCCCAACAAGTGCACATCCTGCCTGCTTACAACCCGTAGCTATTCCTTTAACAACATCTGCAGCCTGATGAGGTTTAAGTTTTCCGGTTGCCAGATAATCAAGGAAAAAAAGTGGTTTAGCTCCCTGACTTAATACATCATTAACACTCATAGCTACCAGGTCAATACCAATAGTATTATGTTTATCCATTTTGAATGCTACTTTTAATTTTGTCCCCACACCATCACTACCAGAAACAAGCACCGGTTCTTTACAGTTCGTAAAATCAGGCTTATATAAAGCTCCAAAGGTTCCAAGGCCGGTTAAAACATTTTCGTTAAAGGTAGATTTTACATGTTCACTCATTTCTTTTACAGCTTCTTCCCCGGCAGTTATATCAACTCCAGCATCTTTATAATTTAAACCCATTATCTGTCCCCCTCGGATTTCTGTATATATCTCTGTAAAGGCGATTTTCCGTCAAAACAGGTTGTACAAAATCCCATATCATCAATCTTTATCGATTTAAGTAATCCCTCTTTACTTAAATAATGTAGGGAATCAGCACCAATATAATTACATATCTCTTCTGTTTCCTTCTCCCTGGCAATTAATTCCTGTCTGCAAGATGTATCCAGACCATAATAACAGGGATATTTAACCGGTGGTGAAGAAATTGCCATATTAATTTTGCCGACTCCCGCTTCCTTCATCATTCTAATAATCTGTTTGCTTGTAGTTCCTCTAACAATAGAATCATCTATAAGAACAATTTTTTTACCCTCAATTATTTTTTTGATAGGATTCAATTTAATTCTCACTTTAAAGTTTCTAATTTCCTGAGTCGGTTGAATAAATGTACGTCCCACATATCTATTACGCAAAATTCCATTCTCATAGGGAATTCCTGATTCTTCTGCAAAACCAAGGGCAGCAGATACACCGGAACTGGGAACCGGGACAACCAGATCTGCATCAGGCTTCATCTCCCGAGCCATTTGTTTACCCATTTCCCGTCTTGCCAGATGAACATTCTGACCACCAAATTCACTATCTGGACGGGCAAAATATATAAACTCAAAAATACAAAATTTATGCGGTCGATTTTCACTATAATAAAAACTTTTTAGACCCTCATTATTAATAATTAATATCTCCCCTGGCTTTATTTCACGTATAAATTCCGCATCAATAATATCAAAAGCACAGGTCTCTGAGGCAACAACATAACTATCTCCTAATCTCGCAAGCACAAGTGGCCTGAAACCATGAGGATCTCGAACAGCAATTAAGCTATCTTCTGTCATAGCAACCATGCTAAAAGCACCCTTTAATTGCTGAAGACTGTGTGTCAAGGCTTCTATAATATCATCTTTAAAAGAACGGGCTACAAGATGAGCTAAAACCTCAGTATCCAGAGTAGAATGAAATATAGAACCCTGTTTCTCAAGATTTTCTCTTAATTCTGTATTGTTAACAATATTTCCATTATGGGCTAAAGCCAAATCACCCTTAATTGAATCAGTCAATAGTGGCTGAGCATTAACTAATTGACTGGAACCTGTTGTAGAATATCGTACATGGCCTATGGCCATATTTCCTTTTAGTTCACTTAAAATATCGTCATTAAAAATACCGGTAATTAAACCCATATCTTTGTGGTTTTTAAAATCACCTTTATTATTTACACAGATACCTCCACTCTCCTGGCCCCTGTGCTGAAGTGCATGTAGACCCAGATAGGTTATACGTGAAACACTGTAACCGGAATTATCATTATAGATACCAAACACACCGCATTCTTCTTGCATCTTATCCCGGTCTACATCAATAAAACAATTCTCTATTTCCATTTGATTCTCATCTCCTTAATGTCAAGGTCAAGGACATCAAATCATAATTACTTTAATGCAAGTTCCTGCCGCCAATAATTAACAA
>CAYRVO010000010.1:0-16158 GCA_964427565.1 uncultured Halanaerobiales bacterium
AAGACACAGGTAATTCTTTTGAGGATATAAATAAAGCTGTAAAAAATTTAAGAGATCTAATTGAAAAAATAAATAAACAGGCTAATGAAGTAAGTAATAATAGTAATTTAGTTGAAAATGCAATAAATCAAATAGCATCAGTTAGTCAGGAGGCAGCAAGCAACTCCGAAGAAGTAGCAGCTTCGAGTGAGGAACAGAGTGCATCTACTCATGAAATTGTTAATGCTTCAGAAAATCTTGCTGCGATGGCTCAAAAACTTTCTGGAATAGTTGAGCAATTTGAACTTTAAATGATAATTTTTAGTTAACTATAGCTAAAAAAATCATAAAAATATGCAGGAATATTATTACACATAAAAAAATATAGAAATATAGTATAAAAAAATATCCAGGAGGGTAAAAAAATGAAGAGTCATGAAATTGATTATGCGATTATAGGTGATGATATTCAGGTTCTGGAAGTAGAACTGGATCCTTCGGAGACGGTTATTGCTGAAGCGGGTGTTATGAACTGGATGGATGAAGGTATCAATTTCGAAACGAAAATGGGTGATGGTAGTGAAGTTAATAGTGGATTAATGGGAAAATTGATGGGAGCAGGGAAAAGGATAATAAGTGGTGAATCAATATTTATGACACATTTTACGAATATAGAAAGAGAGAAAAAGAAAATTGCTTTTGCTGCTCCTTATCCAGGTACCATCTTGGTATTAGAACTGGATCAGATTCCTGGAAAAAAATTGACCTGCCAAAAGGATGCTTTTCTTTGTGCTGCCCTGGGTACAAAATTGGATATAACTTTTAATAAAAAACTTGGTACTGGTTTTTTTGGAGGCGAGGGTTTTATATTGCAGACTATATCAGGTGATGGTAGGGCTTTTATACATGGTGGGGGAACTATTGTCAAAAAAGAGTTGAACAATGAAAAAATAAAAGTAGATACGGGTTGCCTTGTTGGCTTTACAGAAGGCGTTGATTATAATATTGAAAGGTCCGGTAAATTAAAATCTATGTTTTTTGGAGGAGAGGGTTTATTTCTTGCTACCCTGAGAGGTACAGGCACCGTTTATTTGCAGAGTCTTCCATTTTCCAGACTTGCAAATAGAATTATTAGCAATGCCCCTAAAACAGGGGGTAAAAGAAAAGGTGAAGGATCAGTACTGGGTAGTCTGGGAGATATGATAGATGGAGATAATTTTTAAATAGGAGCACTTCTTTATTAATAGAGGTTAATGTTATGATAGTTAAAGAAAATTATGAAAAAACAACTGCCAAAAAATCATAGAAGGAAAATGACAAATATTAACTAATAAACTAATTTATTCATTAATTTTTGCAAAAATTTCTGTACTTCTTCAGGGTTATATAAATAGTAATCGGCATCAGTTTTTAAAGCAGCATCATTTTTCACATAAATAGTAATACCATCTGTTATAGTTTGAAAAGCATCTTCATCAGTGCTATCATCTCCGAGATAAATGGTAACATAATTTTCAATATTACTTTGTTCTTTAATTCTTTCTATTATAAAGTTTACTGCTTTACCTTTATCCCAGCCTTTTGGGCGTACTTCGATAATATTTCTGCCACATATAATTTCCAGGCAGCTATTTGTTATCTGTTGTTTAAGATATTTTTTTATTTCTGGTTTTTTATTTGAGAAGTGAATACTAAATCCAGCCCCTTTATCTTCAAAATGATAGGTTTTATTATCAGATATTGACTTTTTGATTGTTTCTTTAAGGTTGTTAAATTGTTTATAATCAAAATTGCTTTTTTCAGTAAGCCAGTTAAAGCTGATTCCATCTTTAAAATTAATTTCCAGTCCATGATTGCCGGCATAATTTAGACCAGATAGATTAATCATTTTATTAAGATCATTAATGTTTCTTCCTGATATGATAGTTGTAGATACATTATGGTTATTTGCTAAATTCTCGATTTTATTTATAATCCCGGGCAAAGGCTTTGCCCGGGAAGGAACATCATGAAAAGGGGCCAGTGTACCATCATAGTCAAGAAACAGGAAGAGATGTTTATAATCAACAATTTTTTTAAATACATAGTTTATGTGTTGGTCTGTGAAAATATATTTACTGGTCATATACTTCCTCCCATTTTTGCAAGAACTTGTCTCTCCACCAGTTAATATCATATGTCTGAATATCTTCTTTTAATTTATGAAGTCTATGCTTTCTTTCTTTTTCAGGCATCTGTAAAGCATGATGTATTTTATCTACCACGGTTTCTGTATCATAGGGGTTTACCAGCAGGGCATCCTGCAGATATTTAGCAGCACCAGCAAATTCGGAAAGGATTAACATACCATTATTCTGTACAGCAAGATATTCCTTTGCTACCAGATTCATACCATCAATAAGGGGTGTTATCAAGGCAATATCAGCTGCTCGATAATATGGTAATAATTCTTTTTGGGGGACGGAATCATAAAAATATTTTATAGGAACCCAGTGATCTTTTTGATATTTGCCATTTATTTGTGCAATTTTTCTATTGATTGTTTCTTTCATATCCTGATATTCTTTTACTTCAGTCCGGCTTGGTGAGATTCTTTGTACCATAGTAACTTCACCAATATATTCAGGATGTTTTTCATAAAGTAAATCCATGGCTTTTAATCTTTGTAGTATTCCTTTTGTATAATCAAGTCTATCTACACCAAAAATAAGTTTTTCGGCATTATATTTTTTTTTCAGGGAGGCAGCTTTTTTATTGATTGTGCTGTTATTATTTTCTCCAGCAAATTGCTTATAATCAATTCCCAGAGGGATGCTTATTACTTTGGTCTGATGGTTATTACAGATAATAGTATTGTTTTTATAATTGATTTTAGCACCTATTTTTTTTGCACAATCAAGAAAATTTTTTACAAATAGTGGTGTATGGAAAGCGATAAAATCGGCAGCCAGCATATGTTTGATTATCTTCTTTCGCCAGGGAATAGTTCTAAATGCTTCCCAGGCAGGCCAGGGGATATGCCAGAACATTGCTATTTTTGCCCTGTGTTTTGTTTTTCTAATATAACCTGGTACTAAAGAAAGTTGATAATCATGAACCCAGATTAGATCATTTTCTTTAAGTTCTTCAATTGTTGTTTCAGCGTATTTTTTATTTACCTTTTGGTAAGTATACCAGTATTCTCTATTGAAATTTGCCTTACTTACAAATGCATGGCAGATTGGCCACATAATTTCATTGGAAAAGCCATAATAGAAGCTATTTTGTTCCTTGCTTGTTAAATGTACTCTTTTTAAGGTATAACCATTTTTATCCGGTACCTTTACTTTGTTTTCTTCATCTACTACTTTAAAATCTGCATTGCCACGCCCCCAGGCAACCCAGAGGCCTTTATCTTCTTGCATCATAGGGTCTAAACCTGTTGTCAGTCCTCCTGCTAATTTCTTACAGACGATATTACCATTATCATAGTTATGTGCATATGGCTCACCATTTGAAATAAGGACAAGTCTTTTTGAACTACTTTCTTGTGACATAAGATTTATCCCCCCTAAATTAGGTATGATTAAGAGTAAACCTCTTTATCTAAATCAATAACAAAATTTGCATCAAAGAGACTAGCATAGTGTCGGATAGAGTTTTCTTGAGATATTTTAGGTAAATATTCAAAAACAAAGTTAGTCCAAAACAAACTATAAAAATCAAAGAAATGGAATAAACGTTAAATCCAGAGTTATTGTAAGTATAACATAATATTTGGGAGATTATCAATGTTATTTGACATATATAAAATTTGACTGTTGAGGCAAGAAATAATAAAATAAAATTAAATGAAAATGATTATCATTATCTATAATATCTACTTTGGATTTAAATAAATCTGATTTTTTATATTTGAAGATAAAAATAACTATCATTAGACTATTGGAAAAAATATAAGAGGATGTGAGCAAATGAAGCAGTTTACTTTACTTCAATTGAAAAAAGAAGAAAAAGCCAGAATAGTTGCTTTTAATGGTGGCAAAGGCTTAATTAGCAAGTTGAATGCTCGTAATATAAGGCCGGGAAAACAACTGACCAAAATAAGTAATAATTTTGCTGGGGGCCCAGTTACTGTTCGTATAGATAATGCCAAAGTAGCTATTGGTCACAGGATGGCAGCAAAGATTATTGTTGAGGTGCTATAGTTAAAATGAAAGTGTTATTGATGGGAAACCCCAATGTTGGCAAAAGTGTAATATTTTCAAGATTAACAGGTACCCGAGTAACTGCGTCCAATTATCCTGGAACGACAGTAGAATATACCGAGGGTTACTTGCAATGGCAGAATAAAACATTTAATATTATAGATGTTCCCGGTACTTATACTCTGGAACCTACCAGTAAAGCAGAAGAAGTAGCTGTAGACATGTTAACAGAAGGTGACCTTGTAGTCAATGTTATAGATGCTACCAATTTAGAACGTAATTTAAATGTTACTTTACAATTACTGGAGAAAGATATTCCAGTTATAATAGCCCTTAATATGTGGGATGAAGCTCATCATAAAGGGATTGAAATTGATGCAAACAAATTACAGGAGAAGCTAGGAGTCCCTGTTATTCCCACTGTTGCTATTAAAGGTAAGGGAATAAGAAAATTAATAAATAAATTTGATTATAATAAACTTATTACCCGAAATTATGGAAATACAGAAAATAGATGGGCAGAAATTGGGAAAATAGTAGAAGAAGTACAAAAAATAAAGCATCGTCACCGAACCTGGCTTGAACTTATTGATGAATTATCACTCAAACCTTTAACAGGAATACCCCTGCTAATAGTTATTTTGTTTTTATCATTTAAAATTATACGATTTATTGGTGAGGGTTTAATTGGGTATGTAACAGAACCTTTTTTTATTAATATCTATAAGCCCTTTATAGTTCAATTAAGTAACTTATTAGGAGGAGAGGGTTTTCTCCATAATTTGTTGATAGGACAATTAATTAACGGCGAAATTGATTTTGGACAATCCTTTGGTTTATTAAGTACAGGAATTTTTATTCCCTTTGCTGCTGTATTGCCCTATATTATTGCTTTTTATTTTATACTGGGAATTATGGAAGATACAGGTTATTTACCCCGAATAGCTGTTCTGGCAGATAATTTGATGCATAAAGTTGGTTTACATGGGTTTTCTATTATTCCCATGATTTTGGGTCTAGGATGCAATGTACCTGCTGCTTTAGCAGTAAGGACTCTGGAAAATGAACGCGAGAAATTTATTGCCAGTACTTTAATGGCTATTGCAATTCCCTGTATGGCTCAAATTGCTATGATTGTAGGTTTACTCGGAAAATATAATGGTAAATATATTGGCTATGTTTTTATTATTTTGATATCTGTGTGGATTATAGTTGGGTTACTGCTCAATAAATTATTACCTGGTTTTAGTTCTGATCTGTTACTGGAGATGCCTTCATTGCGGGTTCCCGGTATCGGAACGATAATCAAAAAATTATGGATGCGGATAATTTATTTCCTACAGGAGGCCCTGCCCTATATGTTAATGGGTATTTTTATTGTTAATCTTTGTTATATTCTGGGCTTATTTAAAGTATTAACAGTAGCTATAGGACCATTTTTAAATAAAATATTTGCTTTACCTCAGGAAGCTGTTTCTGCTTTACTTATGGGTTTTTTACGTAAAGATCTAGCAATGGGGATGCTTGTCCCTCTTGGCTTAACAGCAAAACAGTTGGTGGTAGCCAGTACAATTTTGGCTATATATTTCCCCTGTGTAGCTACATTTGCGGTACTTATAAAAGAGCTGGGAGTTATCAATATGATTAAGTCAGCCCTGATAATGATGATTACAACTTTGATTGTAGGAGGATTTGTAAATTATGCTTTTCAGGAGGGGAAAATTAGTTTAACGGGCTGGTTAATAATTGTTCTGGTATTATTTTTGCTTAAATACATTCCTGAAATAAATCCCAAAAAGGATATTGGCAAAAATAAAAATTAATTTACAACACATAAGGAGGATATTCATGAAAATAACTATTGCAAGTGGTAAGGGTGGAACAGGAAAAACTTTTATTGCTACAAATCTGGCTTATACTTTTGACAGATTGGGTAAAGAGGTAGGTTATTTAGATTGTGATGTTGAAGAACCCAATGGTCATCTCTTTTTACAGCCAGAAAATGTTGAGAAAGAAGAGGTTTTATTAAATGCCCCATTGGAGATAGATAATGAAAAATGTACTGGATGTGGAAAATGTGCACAGGTCTGTTCATACAATGCAATTGCAGTAATTAATGAGCAGGCTATGTTGTTTAATGAACTTTGCCATGTCTGTGGTGCCTGTAGTATTGCCTGTCCTGAAGGAGCTATTGTTGAAGGGGAGAAAAAAATTGGAGATGTAATACACGGTAATAGTGAGGATATTAAAATACATTATGCCCTATTACAACGTGGTGAAGGTGGGATGTCTCCCCGCTTAATACAGAAAGTAAAGCAGTATGCTAACCGGGAATTTAATATCTTTGATTCACCACCGGGTACAGCCTGTTCAGCAGTAGAATCAGTTCTGGGAAGTGATCTTGTGATTCTTGTAGCTGATCCTACACCATTTGGAGTAAATGACCTTAAACTTTCTGTAAATATGTGTCGTACTCTGGGTATAGAACCCGTAATAATTGTTAACCGGGCAGAGTATCGAGATGGTAGTTTACAGGATTACTGTAAAAATGCTGATCTGAAAATTATTGGTGAAATTCCTGATGATAGAGAAATTGCTGAAATTTATTCCAATGGTGGACTGGTTACTGCTGAATCATCTAAATATCGAAATCTTTTTAAAGAGATTGCTCATAGAATAGAAGAATTGTTGTTGCAAGAACGAGTAGTGAAAAAAAGTGTTCAGCAGGGATATAGAAATAAAAAAGAGATTGAAAAGTCAGTTACAAGCAGACCTGAAGATGGAGGAAATAAGCCTAATGAACTGGTAGTTATAAGTGGTAAAGGTGGTACTGGTAAGACTTCTCTGGTAGCCAGTTTTACTGCTCTGGCAGAAGATGCTGTAATTTCAGATTGTGATGTAGATGCAGCAGATTTGCATTTGATATTGCAACCAGAAATCATAGAAAGTGGTTATTTTAGTGGTGGAGTTGAAGCTGAGATTAATCAAAAAGAGTGTACCCAGTGTGGTAAATGTTATCAGGAATGTCGTTTTGAAGCGATTAAAGAAATAAATGAAGATAATAATAAAAAATATGAAATTGATCCTTATGCCTGTGAAGGATGTGGAGTTTGTGATTTAGTTTGTCCTTTTGATGCAGTAGATGTTGAAGATGCTATCAATGGTGAATGGTTTATATCAGAGACCAGGTTTGGTTACCTCACCCATGCTAAATTAGGAATGGCTGAGGAAAACTCTGGTCGCCTGGTTTCTTTAACTAGAAATAAGGAATCACTTATAGCATCTGAAAAGGGTTTAAAAAAAGCAATTGTTGATGGTTCTCCTGGTACAGGTTGTCCGGTAATTGCTTCTCTTACTGGTTCTCAGTATGCTTTAATAGTCACTGAACCTACTGTTTCTGGTATCCATGATCTGGAAAGAATCCTGGAGGTAACAAATCATTTTAATATTGATTCCGGGGTAGTAATTAACAAAGCAGATATTAATATGGAAATGGCAGAAAAGATTAAAAAACAGGTAAATGAATTAGAACACACTTCTTATTTAGGTGAAATACCTTATGATGAGCAGGTTACAGAGGCTCAAATGAAACAACAATCTATTATAGAATATGCGCCAGAGGCTAAAGCTTCAGAGAAGATCAAAGAAATCTTTACTAAAGTTTATTCATATATTTAATTCTGAGATTATTTCTTTATATCCAGAAAAATGTATTACTGGGGGAGCAGGTAGAGTATAGAAATATAATAGAATGCAACTTTTAAATAACAGATTTGAAAAACGGTAAAAAAGGTGTTGAAGGGAGTGGTAATAGATGGATGAAAAGGAAGAAAGTATTTGTGAAGAAATAGAAAAAAAGGGAATACGGTTGACTCCTCAACGGAAGGATATTATCCGGATATTAATTAATGATGAAAATAAACACCTTTCAGCATCTGATATTTATGATTTACTACAGGATAAAAATAATACAATGGGATTAGCTACCGTCTATAGAACACTTGATTTATTAACAAAAATGGGAATTGTAGTTAAGAGGGATTTTGATGGTGAAACTTCGCGTTATGAATTGGTTATCAACAAAGTAAACCATCATCACTTGATCTGTAAGAAATGTGGTAAAGTTATAGAAATACCAGATTTTTTACCGGAAGATATAAAAAACAAACTTTTGCAAAAGAAAGGTTTTAAACCTGTGGATTATAGCATAAAATTTTATGGTTACTGTCAGGAATGTAGAAAAAAATTAAATAATTAAAGAAAAAATTAAGAAAGTTAATATAAGATAGAATAATTGGTATAATTTATTAGTAAGATATCACCTCTTAATGTAGACAATAAAACATTAAGAGGTGATTTTTTATGGATAAAAATAAATTATTAGTGGCTATAGAAAATTTGCGAGTTGAGATTAAAGAATTGGTGGGTGAAAAAAACAAATTTGATAAAGAAGTTGTAAAAAAGAGCCAGCAGCTGGATAATCTTCTGAATGAATATCGAAAAATAATAGAAGAATAAAGTTATAGAATTTATCGGCAGTAAGTCTTCACAGTTAGTCCAGAAATATCAGATTCTTTTGACCCTCCTCGGGGCAAGCCCACGAGGTTTGCTAGCAGACTATAACTTCTATCACAATTTTTAAATAAAGAGGAAGATTAATGACATAATTATTCATCTGTAATTTTTATTTTATAATGATTAATTTTATCAAGAGTAGTATATAAATAACCGGAGATATATTTATTTTGATGAGGATTAATATTATTCATTTCTACAACTGTACTATCGATTTTATTATTATCTTTGTCATAAATAGTAAACAGAAAGTGTACACTTTTAAATTTCTGATTACTGATATTTTCTATATCTCCGATAAAAGCTATTAAACCAACACCTGGTTGGTTTTTAAATTGTAAATTACTGATTTTAAATTTTTCTATTGAGATATTTTTATTATCATCAGATAAAGGTCGATTATTATCCTCTATTTTTTGTAAATTCTTTATTTTTAGCCATGATTCAAGACAGAGTTTATCCTGATTAATCGTTATTTTCCACCAGTTTTCTTCTTCTTCAATAATATTATCATCAGTTAATATGAATCCCTTTTCTAAAGAACCAATTATTTTACCGTTTTTTTCTGCATAGATATGAGAAATATCATTTATAATGTATGAATCATTAGCAAAAACGGGATTTAAATTCAAAAGAAGAATAGCAGTAATTAATATTATAAAAAAGACACATTTTTTCATCTGATTAACGCTCCTTTGAGTTATGTATTTCTTTTGCAAAAAACTATTGATATTATTATATCATTTGTCGAAGGAGTTAATCAATGATGTTTAAATTTTGAATTTTATATACCTGATCTAGAAGGAACCATTTTTTGTTCAAAAATCAAGCAGGAAAAGAGAAAGTTTTGTCTAAAATATATATAACATAGCTAATTATAAAAAATGTAAAATTAAAGAAAAAACCAAAAAGAGTAAAAGTACTTGGCTTTATTGCCTAATAAACAGCTATTTATAGTGAAGGAAGAAGGTTTATTAAATTGCGTTTATTAAATAAGTATAATAAATTACATTCCAGATTGAATTTATTTCCACTTCAAATCAAAGATAAAGAGAAAGAAAATGATTATAGAGAGAATTACATTGATAGGAACTTATGGCATTTTAGACCTTTTTTGCTTTCAATAGGTATAATATATTTTCTGTTTATAATTCCTGATTTTCTTTATATTCATAATAATGTACATATAAAGTTGCTTTTATTTTTAAGAATAGTATTTTTAGCTATGACCATTTCAATTTACTTTTGGAGTAAATTTTTTCTGGATTATGATCGAATTTTCTATACTACTACTATGTATGAATTAACAGGTTTTTCTATATTTTTGATTATTGCTTACATTTATAATCCCTTCAATTTCACAATTCATTTTTTAGGACTGCTTATAATTATTCTGGGTATATTTTTTATTGTTCCTAATAAATTTATTATAAAAATAGTAATTTCTATTTTGTTTAGCCTTGCTTTTTATGTAGTTTCCTTTTTAAAAATCACTCCTGATCAAGTTCAGTTAATAGCTTTTATTGTTTATAATTTTTTAATTATATTTATCTGTGCTTTTTCAGAGTACCGTATTAATTATTTACAGAGGTTAAATTATTTAATCAATAAAAAGCTGGAAAGGCTCTCAATAACAGATGCCTTAACAGGTATATACAATCGTTTTAAATTTGATAGGGAACTTGAGAAGCAGATAGACTATGTAAAAAGATATAAGAGCATATTTTCGTTAGTTATGTTTGATATTGATGATTTTAAAGAAATTAATGATGAATATGGGCATTTAACAGGTGATAAAGTTCTGGCTGAAATAGCAGATATTGTTAGAAATGAAATAAGGAAAATAGATATATTTGCCAGGATAGGTGGAGAAGAATTTGTAATAATACTACCCAATACTGATCTTGAGGAAACACGTACACTTTCCGAAAGATTAAGAAGGAAAATTTCGAATTATAAATTTCCGGGAAATCTTGAAGTTAGCTGCAGCTTTGGGGTTACCGAATATCAAAATGATGATAAAAATTCTTTAATTCAGAGGGTTGATAACCTGTTATATCAAGCTAAAGATAATGGTAAAAACTGTGTCATTGTTCAAAAAAATCAGGATTAATATAAAGGAAAAGAGAGGGTAAATTTTGTTCCTCTATTATTGCTTGTAGCTTTTATAGTACCATTATGTGCTTCGACCAGTTTTTTTGTAATAGTTAGTCCAATTCCTGTACCTCCTGAGCCTGTAGAACGTGATTTATCTGTTCTATAAAATCTTTCAAAAATAAATGGCAATTCATTTTCGGGGATACCAATTCCAGTATCTTGTATTTTAATTATAGTTTTTTGTTCTCTATCTTTTATGGTAATCTTTATTTCCCCTTTTTGTGGTGTGTATTTAAGGGCATTAGAAAAAAGATTGGAAAATATAGTCTGTAGACTTTCCTTATCTCCGGTAATAAATATATTGTTTGGGGAATAATTTGTTTTAATTTTTATTTCTTTTTTATGGGCTTTAACTTTGTATCTATCAATTATATTTTTTAGAATATCTGATAAATTTTGTTTTTTCTTTTTTAGATTAATTATTTTTTCTTCTGCTTCGGTTAATTCCTGCAGGCGCTTAATTAATTTGATTAGGCGTTCTATTTCTTCGTGTATTTCTTCTAATGTCTTTTTATCAGGTGTTAAAATACCATCTTCAATTCCTTCTATATAACTTTTTATTGTAGTTACAGGGGTCCGCAACTCATGAGCCAGATCAGAAGTAGATTCCTGCCTTATTTTTTCTAAATGCTTTAGTTTAGATATCATATTATTAAATGCTACTGCTAGCTCTGCTATTTCATCATTACCATCTATCTGTAAATTTTGATTAAAGTCTCCATTTGCAACTCTACCAGCAACTTTATTCATTTTAATAAGTGGTTTTGTCAGTTTGCGAGAGAGGATAAAACTGATAATAATTGTAATTAAGGCAATTATACCGGCAGTAAAAAATATAAATTTATTAACTTGTTCTGTAAAATGTTGAGCATGTTCGGTATACATATTCTGTTTTTCTGGATTGTACCAGTATAAGTAGCCTATTTTTTCCCCATCTGTTTTTAATGCCATAGACTTTATTTTATCTCTATCAATATTTTGTCCCTTAATAATACCGGGATGGCTATAGGTTATTATATTATTTTGCTTATCTACTATGTAAAATTTAATATTTCTTGTACCTGTATAATTAGCAATGATATTCTCGATATTTTTCCAGTTTCCATTTTTTAGATAATTTTCCTCTAAAATTGATGCTATTTTTGCTATATTTTCTTCGTTTTCCGAATAAATATAATTTTTAAACTGACGATTTATATTTAAATTTACGAATATAGTTACTAATAATAAACCACTTAAAGAAATTATAAGAATAATGGCAAATAATTTAATTCCCAGTTTACTCATAATTATCACCTACAAATTTATAACCTGCTCCATAGATAGTTTTTATATATTCATCTTTAGTAAGTGACAATTTCTTGCGTATATTTTTTATATGAGCATCTATAGTACGATCAAAACCCTTAAACTCCAGACCCATAACTTTTCCAGCTAGTTGATCACGGGAAAGTACATGATCGGCATTTTTGCTTAATGTATATAAAATATCAAACTCTGTTTTTGTTAAATTAGCATCATCACCCTGCAATTCAACCTTCATTTCAGCAGGGAATATTTTGATTTTCCCCTGATCATATATTAAAACTTCTGACGTATGGGCATTATAATCGGAACGTCTTATTATTGCTTTAACTCTGGCTACAAGTTCCCGGGGACTAAAAGGTTTTACAAGATAATCATCAGCTCCAAAGTCAAAACCCTGAATTTTATCTTTTTCTCTGTTTTTAGCTGTTAACATTAATATCGGTAAATCAGAGTACTGTCTTATCTTTTGACATACCTCTTCACCACTCAATTCTGGAAGCATCAGATCAAGTACCATTAGGTCAGGTTGGTAGCTCTTAAACTGAGAGAGGGCTTCTTTGCCGTCGGCTGCTGTTTGCACCTTGAAATTTTCATTTTCAAGATATTTTGCAACTATACTTCTTATTTTCTTTTCATCATCAACAACAAGAATTTTTTTGGTCATTGTCTTACTCCTCCCTCGATGAGTTTATTATATTTTACTTGTATTCAATATTTTACTTATACTTACCTAAATAATATAATCAAAGATTTAATCTCTTTTTAATTATTATATCAGTAAATTTCATTATAGTAAATTTTCATGATTAATTTATTGATCAGTACATCAAATCAGAGCAGACCGAAATTAAGTTAAATATGAAAGAGAGGGTGAAGTTTCACGGAAATTATAATTTTTGTAACTATGTGTATTTTCAAATTAAAATATTTTTGATATAATAAAAGATAATAAAAATAACTAAGTTTAATTATTCACAAAGGAAGGGGTTTTTTTATGTATCCAGAAGGAACAATTAATCAATTTTTAGATGATTTAGCTTCAGAGAGTTCAATTCCAGGTGGGGGAAGTGCAGCAGCTTTGGCCGGATCAATGACAGCAGCAGTGGTTTCCTTTATATCCAACCTGACAATAGGTAAAAAGAAGTATGAAGATGTAGAACCGGAGGCCAAAGAAATATTAAAAGAAGCAGAAGAATTAAAAAAAGAACTTGTTAATATGGTAGATGAAGATAGTGAAATTCTCAAAGAAATTCTTGCTACCTATAAAAAAGGTGATAAAGAGAAATTACTTACTGTAAGTAAGAAAGCTGTAGATTTTTCTATGGAGATGACAAAAAAATGTGTAGATATTATGGAATTAAGCTTACATATCAGCAAGATTGGTAATAGGATGTTGGCCAGTGATTTTGAAGTAGCTGCCTTTATTGGTGATGCAGCAGTTAATAGTGCAATTGCTAATGTGAAAATAAATTTGAAATCGATTAAGGATGAAGATTATGTTTCTCGTGTAGAAGATGAATATTCCCAGTTGCGGGTCAAAAGCGATGATTTAAAAGAAGAAATAGTGGAAATTGCTAATTAAAAAAGGAGTGAAGATATTATGAAAACATTATCGGGAAAAGCTATTGCTAAGGATATTGAGAAATGGTGTATAAAAGAAGTAAATAAATTTAAAGAAGAGAAAGATAAAGTTCCTTATCTTCGGGTTTTACAGTATGGTGATGATCAGGCAAGTAAGGCTTATGTAGGAAGAATTGAAAAGAATTGTGAGAATATAGGAATTAAATTTGAATATAAAATTTTTAATGATGATGAACAGGCTTTTCTTGATTGTCTACAGGAAGCTAATGAAAATGATGAAATTACTTCTATTATGGTCCAGCAGCCTTTACCTGATTCACTAAACCATGCTATTGAAATGATTAACCCTGATAAAGATATAGAAGGAATTACTTCAGCTTCTTTGGGTAAACTATTTGCAGGTTATGAAACTTTGGTTCCCTGTACTGCTGAAGCATGTATAGAAATTATTGATCATTATGATATAGAAACAGAAGGGAAAGAGGCAGTTGTTATCGGTAGAAGTAATATAGTTGGTAAACCTGTTTCAATATTATTACAGCAGAAAAATGCTACAGTTACCATGTGTCATTCACGGACAAAAGATTTACCTGGACATTTTGCTAATGCTGATATTGTAGTTGTAGCAGCAGGTAGGGCTAATTTAATTACTGGTGATATGTTAAGTGAAGACAATATTGTAATAGATGTAGGGACAAACTTTGTTGATGGAAAATTAGTTGGAGATGTAGAATTTGATACAGCTAAAGAAGTAGTAGCTCAACTTACACCCGTTCCTGGTGGAGTAGGAACAGTTACCAATAAAGTGTTAATGAGAAATATTGTTAAATCATTGAAAAATGTATATTCTGATTAACTAACAGATATTAATAATTATACTTACCAGACATTTTGTTGTTTTTAAAGAAATCTTCATTGTTGAAAAGTTTATAGTAGGAATGTTAAGGCTGTTGTTCCGGTTAAAATAATCGGACACAGCCTTTTTTTAATAAAAAATTTGTATCTTCATAATTTCTTCATATTTACCCCTTATAATGTATTTAGAAAATCAAAGAGGGGGAGTAAAAATGACAAAACTGATTAAAAATAATATTTTTATCTGGTTAACTGTATTAGTTGTAATTGGTGGTATTGTAAGTGGTAGTGTATTGGCAACAGGAGGATATGGTGCAGATGAAGCTAAAAAGTTAGAGGATTACACACTGGAAGATATGCTAACATATGCAATTGAAGATGAATATCTGGCAAGAGCAGAATATGAAGCAATAATGAAAGAATATGGAGAACAGAAACCTTTTAGCAATATAATTAAAGCTGAAAAGAATCATATTGAAGAATTAATGCCATTATTTAACACCTATAATATTGTAATATCTGAAAATGATGCTAAAGAACATGTAGTTGTTCCGGCCAGTATTGAAGAAGCACTGGCGATAGGTGTTCAGGCAGAAATAGATAATATCGCCATGTATGAGATGTTTTTGGAGCAGGATATACCACAAGATGTAAGAGATATCTTTACTAATCTTAAAAAGGCATCTGAAAAACATCTGGCAGCATTTGAGAGAGGTGTTGAAAGGGGTCAGAACCAGGGGCAAAACTCCGGTTTCCAATATGGGAAGAAGCAGGGTGCTCAGGGCGTAAGTAAAGGTCAGGGTGCTGGCCGAGAAGTAAGTAATAATCAGGGAAGATATAATAAAGGACAGGGCCAGGGTAGAAATAATAAAGCTAACGAAGAAGATGAGTGTGACTGTGAAGATTGTGAAGAAATGTCTAAAGGTATAAAATCGTTTAAGAATAATGAACAAAATTTTGGTAAATAGATACAGAAATTAAAATTAGTATAATAAATGCTTATATTTACAGGATGGATAGCGGGGCCAACTATATTGTATGGCCTCGGCTATTTACTATTAATTCATCACAAATGTTCACAAATATTTAGAATATAAAGCAGTACAATATTTGACTGGCATATATAAATCACTGTCTGGCTAAGAATTGAGTTGATCAAATGTAAAGAAAGGGTGTAAATTATGACCGCTAAAAAACTTTTTAATATTACAATTTTATCTCTTTTATTTTTACTGTTTACTTTTACACAATTTTCTCTGGCCTGTGAATTTACCTTTAACTATGAAAGTATAGAAGCCCCATTGGGTACTGTTGGGGATATTGGTATTCGGGTATATAAGACACATAACAATTGTACCCTGCAGAGTATGGATGAGTATAAATTTGAGAAAGATAATATTCAAATTTTAGAGGAAAGTGAATGGCAGGAGATTGAAAGTAATGTCTATGAAAAATGGTTTAAAGTATTATTAAGTGAAAAAGGAGATGGATATATTTTAATCTGGAAGGAATGTAG
>CAYRVO010000011.1:0-15791 GCA_964427565.1 uncultured Halanaerobiales bacterium
GCATGCTGCTGTACCTTATTCACTAAAAGCAGATAATATTAATTATGATTATCAGGCAAAAAGGATATATGCCGAAAAGGAAGTGGTCTTTAGCTCAGAAAATATTGAAATTAATGCTGATAAATTAATTATTGTTATTGATAAAAATATGGTTATAGCTGAGGGTGAAGAAATAAAATTAATATCTGCTCAACAGGAGATAAGAGGTAGTCATCTGGAATATGATTATGAAAATAAGAGTGGTAAATTTTATGGAGCCAGTAGTGAAATAGAAAACTTAAAATTTAAAGGGCAGGTTATTGAGATAACTGTTGAAAAAGATTATCAATATAAAATTGAGGGAGCCAGTTTTACGCCCTGTATTTTAGAAGAACCCCATTATCAGCTAAAAGCTGATAATATTAAAATATATCCTGGTGATAGGGTAATAGGAAAAAATATATCTTTCTGGTGGGGTAAAACAAAGTTACTACGATTGCCTTATTATATTCTTAAGTATAATGATGGTGATAATGCTAAGGGATTAAAAGGTTCAGTTCCAATACCAAAAATCGGATATGATTCTCAGCAGGGGATTATTATGGAACTTGATTATCCGTATCTAATTAATAATGATTCTGATGGTAATATTTATATTAATATAATTCAGAAGGGTGAGAAAGATGTAAAGATAGAAAACACCTATAAGTTAAGAAAAAATTTAACTTTGAAAAGTTTATATAATTATGATAAAGTAATTGAAGATGATGACGAAGTAATAATTAATGAAATATTTTCTACTAGTTTTGTCTATAAATTAAATAAAAATTTTACTATTAGTAATCAATATAGATATAAAGAGAAAATAGAAGCTGAAAGTACAGAGATAGATAAACTAATTGCTGTAGCGTTGAATTATAATAAAAATAATCTGGGTATCAATACTCTGGCGGGTTATAATTATGAACGCCAAAAAAGACAACAAGAATTTAAAGTAGATTATGTAATTAATCCTAATAATAAAATAAACTTATATGGTCGTTTTTTTGATGAAACTCCCGAACGTTATTCCTGCAATTATTCTGGTTCAATACCGTTGGAGTGGGAAGCAATTTACAGAGAGGGCTATGATACTGATTACAGTCCTTACTTAAAATTTAAATTACCAGAGTTTAAAGGTATAGAAAGTATGCTACAGGTGGGGAAGATAACTACAGAAAATACAACTGTCAATAAGGCTCAAATTGATTTAGCCTACAGTAAATTATTTGAACCTGTAGAAAATTTACTGTTTGGTTGTAAAGAAGATTATATTATAAACTTTTATTATGGAGAAAATAAAAGATTTCAGGCTCTAACTTCTGAACTTAATGGGCAATATAGCTACCGGATAAATGAGAAAGTGAATTTAAGTACAAAATTATCCTGGTTGAAAACAATTACAGAAGGTAATTATCTTCTGAATGATGATAAAATAGAAAAAGAAGAGACAATAGAGTCTTTATTATCTTTAGAATTAATAACTTCACAGCCTGATTCAGCCTTGATTATTAATAATAATAATATATATAATGTGAAAAATGAAGAATGGGATAATATTAAAGTTGCTTTAATTCGTAAGTTTGATTGTTATAGTTTAAAGCTAGATTATGATTTTGTCGATAAAACAATTGAATTTAATGTAAATTTATAAAAGGAAAAATATGACTTATCGGTAAATATATATATAAACTGTAAAAGAAGGGAGATAATTGATGAAAAAAGTTTATATTTTGATACCGGTAGTGATTATTATTTTTTCCAGTATTTGTATTGCAGATTATAGACCGATAATAAGTGGAGATTTTGAAGTTGGTGATAAATTATACACTGATTTTGAAGGATATGAAGAAGAGATAATTGATAAATATCATTATTATAAGCATTGGCTTAAATATAAAAAGAAATTATCAACTACAGAGTATTATTATCTCAAATATCAATATTACAGAAAAAAATATAAATTCAAGACTCGTTATAATAATATCTGTTTTAATCTTTGGGGAAATTACACTACTGAAATTAGTGATAAAATAAGAAATAGATTTAAAATTAATTATAAAGATAAGGATTACTATGATAAGCAGATTAAGTCATATAAATCTCTGCGTTTTAAATATATGCTGGATTATGATCCCGATAATAAAAATGATTATGAAATATGTATTCAACGGCAATGGAATAATTACTGTCAAAGAAGTGTAAATGATAATACAAAGGACAAAATTTGCCTGGGTTGGGAATATGAAATGAACAAAAACTTAGAAATAAATACAAATATTAAAGTTAATTACCAATCATATTCTCAATATTCACAGAGAAGCAACAAATATAGTCATAATTTTTCCCTGGGTTTTAAGTATAAACTTTAAGGTCTAATATGAAGACTTATATTATTTTTGTTGAATAATTGATTTGTTGAATAATAATTAAGGAGAAAGGGTGAGGATCTAAGTTGAAGAAGTATAGATTTGCAGATATACATGATACAGCTGTCGTTGATCCCGCAGCCAAAATTGCTAAAGGTGTAAAAATTGGCCCTTATAGTGTAATAGGTGCAAACGTAAAAATTGGCCAAGGTACAACTATCGGTTCCAATGCCCATATTGAAGGCTGGACAACTATAGGTAACGATAATTTGATAGGAAATGGTGTTTCTATTGGCTTACCACCCCAGAATCTTGATTATGAAGGGGAAAAGACATACTTATTTATTGGTGATAATAATATTATCAGAGAATATGTAACAATTCATCTGGGGACAATAGAAGGTGGTGGAGAAACCAGAATTGGTAATAATAATCAATTAATGGTTTATTCACATGTTGCTCATGACTGTAATTTAGGTAATAATATTACAATTGCCAATGCTGCCAATCTGGCCGGACATGTTAATGTGGAAAATGATGCTTATATTTCCAGGCTTGTTGGTATACATCAATTTGTAAAAATCGGACAGCTTTCTCTTGTTGGATCTCATTCCAAAGTTACTAAAGATTTACCACCTTATGTAGAGGTACAGGGACATCCAGCAATGGTTAAAGGTATAAATGTAGTGGGATTACGCAAGAATGGTATTTCTAATAAATTGAAAAAGGAAATCAATAAAGCTTTTAGCATACTTTATGAATCAGACTTAAATATAAGCCAGGCTATTAAAAAGATGGATCAGGAGTTACAGACCAGCAAGGAAATAGAACATTTTATTAGATTTTTAAAAAATAGTACAAGAGGTATTTGTCGCTAAAGTTAAAGGAGGAGCACATTTTGGAAAGAATTAAAGTTGGAGTTATCGGTGTTGGTAGTATGGGAAAAAATCATGTACGCTCTTATGCAGCCTTAAAGCATAAATGTAAATTTGTAGGTATATATGATAATGACTGTAAATTAAAAGATGAAGTTGCACAGGGCTATGGTATTAAAAGTAGTTCTACAGTAGAAGATTTACTTAACGATGTTCAGGCAATAAATATTGCTACTCCTACGACAACACATTATGAAATAGCAATGAAGGCAATTAAAAGAGGGAAACATTTGTTGATAGAAAAACCTATCACAGGAACAATTGAAGAGGCTCAAACATTATTGACTGAAGCTAAAAAAAGAAATTTGATTGTTCAGGTTGGGCACATCGAAAGATTTAATCCGGTTATAAAGGCTCTACCCGGTATTTTAGAGGATAAAAAGATCATTGCCCTTGATGTACAACGCATGGGCCCTTATGACCCCAGAATAGACGATACAGATGTCATTCAGGATTTAATGATTCATGATATAGATGTAGTGAATTCTATTGTTCCTTCATCTTTGCATAAGATATCTGCTTTTGCCCGTAGGGTTAAGTCAAAGGAACATATGGATTATGCTGTTGCCAATATGATTATGGGTAATGATGTAATTGCAACTTTAACTGCAAGCAGAACTACCAATAAAAAAGTAAGAAAAATGGCAATAACTACCCTGAAATCATATATAGAAGTTGATTATTTGCAACGGAAAATCACAATTACTCAACGAGGTAGTCTGACTCCCGGTAATAGTGAATACCAGCGTGAAAACGAACTTGAAAAGACCTATGATAATGAAGAAGAGCCTTTAAAATTACAATTGCTTCATTTTATTAGTTGTATAGAAAATGGAACCAGGCCTATTATTAATGGTATCGATGGTCTGGAAGCCCTTAAATATACAAAGTTAATACAGAATCAAGTTTACGGGAAAACAAATAAAAATGTAATAAATGTATCCAATAAATAGGAAAGGTGGCTGTAATATGATACCAATAGCAAAACCAGTAATTACTGAACAGGAAAAGAAGGAAGTTCTGGAAGTAATGGATAGTGGAATGCTGGCTTCAGGTCAATATGTTAGAGATTTTGAAGAACAATTTTCTACTTATATTGGTTGTAATTATGGTATTGCAACTACTAGTGGAACAACTGCCTTAGATATTGCCCTTAAATCAGCAGGCATAGAAGCAGGAGACAGGATTATTACAACTCCTTTTACTTTTATTGCCAGTAGTAACTCGATTCTTTATGCCGGTGCTAAACCAGTTTTTGTTGATATAGATAAAAAAACATACAATATAAATACAGATCTTATTAAAGAAAAACTGGCAGAAGATCAAAATATCAAGGCATTATTAATAGTTCACCTTTATGGATTACCCTGTAATATGGATGAGGTAATGTCTATAGTTGAGAATAATAATTTGATATTGATAGAAGATTGTGCTCAGGCTCATGGAGCAGAATATTGTCAGCAAAAAGTAGGTACTTTTGGAGATGTAGCAATTTTCAGCTTTTATCCTACCAAGAATATGACTACTGGTGAAGGAGGAATGGTTGTTACTGATGACAGTAAAATAATGGAGCAAGCACGTTTACTTGTTAATCACGGACAATCAGAAAGATATCGTCATGAAATTTTAGGATATAATTATAGGATGACTAACATGTCTGCAGCTATAGGGCTTGTTCAGTTGAAAAAACTGGATAAATTTAATAAACAAAGACAGGAAAATGCAGCATATTTAACTAAAAATCTTGCTGATTTAAATTATATACAGGTTCCCCAGGTACCAAAAAATTGCTATCATAGTTACCATCAGTATACAGTTCAGGTTGAACAAAGAGAAGAATTTATATCCCATTTACAGGAAAATGGTATAGGTTATGGAGTGCATTATCCAATACCGGTTTATAAACAACCCTTTTATAAAGACAGAGGTTATGGTGATTTGGAACTTCCGGTATGTGAAAAACTGTCCACAAAAGTTATATCACTACCTGTTCATCCTTCTTTAAGCAAGGAGGATTTAAAGTTAATAGTTAATACTATTAAAAGTTTTTAATGAATAATTTACTCAAAAAGTTGAATATAATTATATTAGAATAGAGATTACCATATTAATAATGGTTTCTCTTTTTTTTTGGCTATTAATGTGTTTTTAATGCTAATTAATTAGAAAAGTTAATTAAAAAGAAGGATTTTTTAAATTTTAATTGAAATAATAAATACAATATGTGGGAAATATAAAAAAGATTGAAGAAGTAATTCTAAAATATAATTAATAGATTTACTTACTTTTCCCAAAGAAAGGATGATATCTTTGAATTATATGTCAAGGTATCGTGATTGGTTATTAAGTGATTATTTTGATGAAGAATGCAAAAAAGAATTAAAAGAAATAGAAGATGATGAAGAAGAAATAGAAAATAGATTTTATACAGATCTCAGTTTTGGTACAGGTGGTATGAGAGGGAAAATAGGAGCAGGGACAAATAGGATCAATAAATATACTGTCAGGAAGACTACCCAGGGGCTGGCTAATTACATAATTAATTATAATGATAATGGACGCAAAAAGGGAGTGGTTATTGCCTATGATTCCCGATATAAATCAGAGGAATTTGCCCTGGAAGCTGCTCTAGTGTTAAATGGTAATGATATTAAGGCTTTTTTATTTGATAAATTAACTGCTACACCTGAGCTTTCTTTTGCTGTAAGAGAACTAAATGCTGTTGCAGGAATTGTTATTACAGCCAGCCATAATCCGCCGGAATATAATGGTTATAAAGTTTATGGTGAAGATGGTGGACAGGTTGTACCTGATAAGGCGCGGAAAATTATTGCAGAAATAGAAGAAATAACAGATTTTTCTCTTATTAAACGTAAGGAAAGAAAAGAAGCACAAGATAGTGATTTACTTACTATAATTGGAGAAGAAATTGATAGGAAATATACAGAAGAGATGTTAAAGGTTATACCTGATAAAAAATTATGTGTGGCTAAAGGTGATGAATTTTCAATTGTTTATACTCCCTTACATGGAACCGGAAATAGGCCGGTCAGAGATCTCTTGCAGCAACTGGGTTTTACCGGGGTTAGCGTTGTTGAAGAACAGGCTGAACCTGACCCTGATTTTTCTACTGTAGATAGCCCCAACCCGGAAGAATTTTCAGCTTTTAGCCTGGCTTTAAAAATGGCTAAAAATGAAGAAGCGGATTTAATTTTTGGTACTGACCCGGATGCTGATCGGATGGGTATAATTGTTAAAGACAATAATAATGAATATAAACCTTTAACCGGAAATCAAATTGGTGTTTTAATGGCTGATTATCTTTTGAACAATATGGATTTAGCGGTAGATAGTGTTATAATTAAAACCATTGTTACTACGGAAATGGTCAGAAAAATAGCGGCGCAATTTAATGTCGATGTTATAGATGTTCTTACAGGTTTTAAATTTATCGGAGAAAAAATTGAAAACTTTGAACAGGAAAACAGTAAAAAATTTGTACTTGGTTTTGAAGAAAGTTATGGCTATTTAATTGGTACATATGCCCGGGATAAAGATGCTGTAGTTGCCTGTGGTCTAACTGCAGCAATGGCACTACATTATAGGAATGAAGGCTCTTCACTGTATCAAAGGTTAAATGAGTTGCGAGAAGAATATGGTTATTATTTAGAAGACCTGGAATCTGTAAGATTGGAAGGTAAAAAAGGTCAGGAGATAATAAACAAAACACTAAATATATTACGAGAAGAGGAGAGTAGGGAGCTTGCTAATAAATCAATAATAGTCTTTAAAGATTATCAAAAAGGGAAGAGTTTCATTTATAATCAGGAGCGGGAAGAAGATATTAAATTACCTGAATCTAATGTTTTACAATATCGACTTGAAGATGAAAGTCTGGTTACTGTAAGGCCTTCTGGAACAGAGCCTAAATTAAAGATGTACTTTGCTGTCTGTGGGGAAAACAAGAACAAGGCAGAAGGTAAATTAAAAGAATTGAAGGATAAATTTCTGGGGCGAATAAATAGTATAATAGATAATTTATAGAAATTTGGAGAAAAGAATGTAAACAGTCAAATGGGGGGAGAAAAATGAAAGTAAAAAAAGCAATTATCCCGGCAGCTGGATTGGGAACCAGATTCTTACCGGCTACTAAAGCACAACCCAAAGAAATGTTACCTATAGTAGATAAACCGACTATTCAGTATATACTTGAAGAAGCTATTAGTGCGGGAATAGAAGAGATTATTGTTATTACTGGTAAACATAAAAAGAGTATAGTTGATCATTTTGATAAATCACTAGAACTGGAAGAAGCTTTAAAAGAAAAAGGTAAAAATGATTTGTTAGATATTGTTCAGGATATTTCAAATCTTGTGGATATACATTATGTTCGCCAAAAGGAACCAAAAGGATTGGGCCATGCAATTTATTGTGCCCGTATATTTGCCGGGAATGATCCCTGTGCGGTATTACTTGGCGATGATGTTGTTTATTCAGAAAAACCTGCTATTGGTCAATTAATGGAAGTTTATGAAGATAAACAGGCTCCAATTATTGGTATTCAGACTGTACCTGAAAGTGAAGTGGATAAATATGGGATCGTTAAATATGGGGATACTCAAGATAGATTGTATCGTGTAAAGGACCTTGTTGAAAAGCCTTCAGTGGATAGAGCACCATCTAATTTGGCTATACTGGGTAGATATATTATTACTCCAGATATATTTCCTGTTTTAGAGGAAGTTTCACCGGGGAAGGGCAATGAGATACAATTGACCGATGCCCTTAAAATCCTGGCTCAGAAGAGGGCATTATATGCCTATGATTTTAAAGGTAAGCGTTATGATGTAGGAAATAAACAGGGATTTCTCAAGGCAACAGTAGAATTTGCATTGAGGAGAAACGACTTAAAAGATGAATTCCGCTCATATCTAAAAAATCTAATTGGTAGTTTATAGACCTCTTTCATATTCAACTTAACTTCGACCTGCTTTGCGTTAAATAAAAAATAGTTATATTAGGAAAGAGGATTTTTAAGATTTATTCAGAATATATATAGTGTATGAGTTAAATTTCTTATATTTTTTAAATATAAATGATAATAATTATCAATAAATAGTTAATTAATAATTGTTATGAAGGTGAGCGTATTTACTTCGTGACTGCGTCTCGCTGCGCTTTCTTTTGAATACTAGTACACAAAGGTTAGCCCGGCATTAGCTTCGTGACTACGGTATTTTTTTCAAAAACAGAATCGTTAATCCTCAAATTTGCAAGATATTAAAACAGGTGATATGATAATAAATAATGTATATTGGATAAGGCCAGTTAAAAAAAATCTATAAAAAAGCAAATTACTAGAGGGTGAGATTATGATTAAAAATATTATTATAATCTTTATTTCATATTTTATAGGTACTATTTCTCTGGCCAGAATAATTGCTAATATACAGAATATAGATCTAAAAAGTAAAGGTACTAAGAATCCAGGAGCAACTAATGTTTATAGACTAGTAAGTCCTAAATGGGGCATTTTAACAGGTGCTATAGATTTTTTTAAAGGATTTATCCCTGTATATATTGTTAAAGAATTATTGAATTATGATTGGGTAATTATTATTGCAGTTTCCGTTGCTGCTGTTGCAGGACATAATTGGCCTTTCCAATATAATTTTAATGGTGGTAGAGGTCTTGCTACTTCTATGGGAACTCTGGGTGCAGTTAGTTTTGTTTTGGGTTTAATTTCATTTATTATTGGTGGTTTAATTTTATGGATTATAAGAAAACATAGTAATAAAGACTGGAGAATACCTTATTTTGTATACCCTGTTTTTGTTATTATAACAATAAATTTTAATTATAATATAAATATATTAATATATGTATTTTTTGTTTTATTAATAGCCTGTTTGCGCGGGTGGCAAGTTAAGACAAGGTAAATTTTGAGAAAGGAGTTATCTATGGCTGGTAAAACGATGATAATTGGTATTGATGGAGGAGATCCAAATTTAATTAAGGAATGGGTAAAAAAAGGAGAATTACCCAATTTTAAAAAAATTATTGATAGAGGTAGTTTTGGTAAATTGCGAAGTACTATACCTCCGATAACAGGAGCTGCCTGGTCTTCATTTCAGACGGGAACAAACCCCGGGAAACATGGTGCTTTTAATTGGTTTAAAAGGATAGAAGATGAATATAGATCTGCTCCTGTTAATACAACTGATATATCGGAGCCTACTTTGTGGGATATATTAAGTAAATTTGAAAAAAAGGTGGGTGTATTGGGGGTCCCGGTAACTTACCCAATCAATGAAACCAATGGTTTTATAATCCCTGGTTTGTTAACACCCTATAAAGCGAAAAAACAGAGTTATCCTGTTGATCTTATTGATGAAATCAGAGAAATGGAACCTGATTTTAAATTTTCTCCTAAAGAATGGACAAGGGGTTATAAAGCAAAAGATTGGGTGGATGAACTGGTAGATGATATTGGTATCAAAGAAAGAGTATCAGTTAATTTAATGCGCAATAAACCCTGGGATTTTATGATGGTTCACTTTATGGAAACAGATCAGGTGCAGCATTTTATGTGGCATTATAAAGATAAAGACTGGTGTCCTATTTTAAAAATATATAAAAGAATTGATAAAGCCCTTGCTACACTAGTAGAGGAATTGGATGAGGAAGATACATTATTAATTATGTCTGATCATGGATTTGGAGAATTAAATTATAATTTTCATATAGATACCTGGCTTTTAAAAGAAGGATACATAAAATTTAAAAATAATATACCGACATTATTAAAGAGACTTGGTTTTATGATGGGTTTGACCAAAGAGGCTTTTTATCCTGTCGGGGAGTATATATATCCTATTATGCGTAAGGCAGGAATGCTGGCTACGGCAATCGAGCTTGCCAGTCATCCCTGGCTGGAATGGCTTTTCCTCTCCAGTCAGAACGTAGACTGGGAAAATACAATGGCCTATACCCATAGCGAAATCGGTCACATATATTTAAATGTTAAAGGAAGAGAACCCAGGGGAGCAATAGAACCAGAAGATATACCCCGCGTAAGAGAAGAAATAATAACTAAATTAAAGAACCTCCGAAATCCTTATACAGGTAAAAAAATTGTTGGAGAAATTCATATAGGCCAGGAACTTTATCATGGAGATAAAGCAGCTAATGCACCCGATATTGTCTTTTTACCTGCTGATATGGAAATATTAGGGAAGGGTGCATATGAGTTTTTATCTCATAAAACTGTAAGTAAGTCCTATTCTCAAAGTGGCCATCATAGAATGGATGGAATATTTATGGCCATGGGACCTGATATTAAAGGTGATAACAGAGTTGAAGGAGCACATATTAAGGATATAGCTCCAACTGTTCTTTATAGGCAGGATCTTCCTCTTTTAGATAGTATGGATGGTGAAGTTATAGAGTCCATATTTACTGAAGATCATCTGACAGAACATGATATTGAGTTTGTAAGTAAAGATGATCTTGGCTTAGATGGTAATGATAAAAGTGAAAGTAATGCAGAAGAGGAAGAAGAAATGAAAAAAAGGCTTAAAGGATTAGGGTATGTATCCTAAATTCACAGTATATAAAGCATTTACTATCAACATAGAATAATAAATTACATAGAGTTCTATTTGTATAAATCATAATAAAAAGAGGGGTTAATTATAGAAATTTCTATAATTAACCCCTTTTAGAATACCTAAATACTATTGTTGGTTCCTATCTTGATTTCTCAGGTTAGTTGCTCCGTAACCTGCTTGTCTCATTTGATTGTTTTCCTGTTGATTAGCTCGCTGTTTCAAATTGCTTACAACCTGTTCCAATTGTTGGGCACAGTTGGAGTACATTTGCTGTTCATTTTGATTATCTGTTTCCATAGAAAATGCTTCCATGTCAGCTTTAGCACCGCGGAGGGAAGCGATTGTCTGATTTATTTTTCTATCAGCAGTCAAAAACTTTCACCTCCTTGCTGTATATTTTCATTATAATAGGGTTTCCAGTTTGCTGGTTTTTATGAAGGTAAAAAATGAGAGTAGTTATAAAAAATGTTAATTAATTTTAAAAAATTCACGATAGTTCGAACCAATCTTTCCATCGTGAGAAAGGAAAGTTTTTTCCCAATAATTTATGCAGTTCTTTTTTGTTTTCTGGTTGATTTATAAATATACGATTTGCTTTTTTGCGACCAATACCGGGTATATAAGTTAGCTGGTCTATACTGGCTTTATTTATATTAAAAGGCCAGGGTAGGGCTGTAAGAGAACGGTATCCATGGTCTATAACCCGGACTGTCATAAATTTATTCAATTCGAATTTACCCGGGATTCCTACCAGTATAGGATAGGTTCCCAGCTGCCGTCCATAGGTTAGACGCCCATGATGTTTTTCAATTAAAATATTTTTTAAAATAGTACCAGTGGGGAATACACGTTTAAGCATTGGTTTGTTTATTTCTTTATTAATCTTATCTTTATAATTGTCAAATTTACCTTTATCTATGCTTATTTGGGGATAGTTATCCAGAGTTACTACCTGTCTTATATTTATTCTACGTAGCATAAGGCCCATGTCCAGAATTTTTTTCAGAAATTGATAGTTATATTGTAATGTTTCATTTCTTTCACCTATAAGGCCATGTAGAAAATTAATGCCGGGCAAAAATACAGGGACTCCTTTTATTCGTTTACCACCTATTTTATTAATCATTTTTATAGCTTTAATTGTAGTTTCAGGGTCTGTATCAATATTATTTTTCTTTAGTACTAGCGGATCAGCCGATTCAAGTCCAAAGGCTGCAGTATCTCCAGGAGTATTTAATCTGGTTATAGTTTGCAATATTTTTTTGCTTTCTTTTCTATAACGGATAATATTGGCTGGATTCATATTGTCAAGATGTAAAACTTTAAGGTCGGGATCAGCTTCTCTGATACCTGAATATAGTCTTTCTATGGCTTCAGATGATGGTTTAAGCCCCCCTGATGTAGATTGGGCCTGATACATCAAAAGATCTGTTTGGCAGCCCAGACGGTAGTAATGATTACCGCTGGTAGCCAGAGATTTTATTTCAGCTATGATTTGTTCTGGCTTGCGCTGGTAAGTTTTATTTTTCAGTCTTTCACTACAGAAAGCACAATGTTTGCAACGGGGACAGCCCCGAAATGTTTCTATTTCACAGACCAGGTAGGGATAATTGGGATGTAATTCTGTAACTTTTGCACCATGAATAGCCCATTTGTTAATTAGGTTTGATATTTTATGAGGATTGTTTTCTATCTTTTTATTATTTAATATTTGAGATATATCTAAAGCGGCAATCTCTCTACAAATATAATCATAACCGGATATCTTTTTTTTAACCAGGGTAATTGGACCTCCCAGAATTTTTTGGGGATAGTAAATTTCTTTTCCTATTTCTTTAATTTCAGCAAGTGAGATAGGTTTTCCCCCGAGATAGTGACCGGGTACGGTAGTTCCCGCAATAATAATTAACAGGTCAAAATTTTCCATCCAGTTCAGGTTTTCTTCCCAGTTTTCTCGTAATTGATCAATAGTTCTATATTTAAGATTATTTTCTTTAATACCTGATAAGAGAAGTGCCCCATATGTATATCTTATATGTGGTGAGATATAAGGTGGTACACCAAGACAGGAAGGTTCATCTAGATATCCGTCTATTAATAGGGTGTTTATCTTTTTGTTTTCCATGGAACTCTCCTTCCTTTTGGAATTTGGGTTTTTAAATTAATTTAACATATTATGATATTATTTATATAATTTTTTAATGTATTACTATCATATTATTATATAGGAGCAAACCTTTCTATACAAGGAATTTACCAGATAATAGAAGCAGGAGATCAAAGAAGTGTAGGGAATAAATATAATAAAGGAATATTGATAGTTAAGGATAGGGGAGGAAATAAAATTGAAAAAATGTTTTTATAAATTTTTGTTGATAATAATAATTAGTTTAGTAGTATTAACTACTGTAGCTGGAGCAGCTGAAATTAATTGTCTTAATTTGAAAAATAAATCAATTAATGATAAGAATATGGTTTCTCTCAGGGAATTGGGTAATAAATTTGGCTGGAATTTTTATTTTGAAAACTCGTCGAAAGAAGTATTTATTGATAAAGGTGATAAAAATGTTGTTCTGAAAATAAATCAAAATATGATTAATGGTAATAAGTTAGCAGTTGCACCAATAATATATAATGGGAGAACATATATTTCTATAAACTCTACAAAATTACTGTTACAAGAATTTGAACAGGGAGCTGAACAGATGCTAGAACTTCTTACTTGTTTATCTGTAAATAAAAATAAATGTGTGGCTGGAGAAAAAATAAAAGCAACAATTGAATTACTCAATATTTCTAATAGAGAAATAACTTTAAAATATGCATCAGGCCAGCTTTATGACCTATATTTATCAGATACTGATAAAGAAGTATGGCGCTGGTCAAAAGGCAAATTTTTTACTATGGCTTTAATAAAAAAAGAATTGCCTGCTGGAGAAAAATTAAAATATGAAGTAGAAGTACCTATTCCAGCCGAACTTACACCGGGAAAATATATTCTGGGTGGGAAAATTGCTACAAAGAATTCCCTGAAATTAAATGAAGTGGAAATAGATGTTTGTAAATAATTCTAATACACAAAGGTCCGGTCAGTATTAGCTTCGTGACCGCGGCATTTACTACTGTAGGTTAAACAAAAAATATAGATAATTATTTTCTGAAGATGTTCTATAATTTGAAATCGGCTACTGCCGATTTATTTTTTTGGCTAGAATAAAATAAAAATAGAGATGTTTGGGAAAAATAGAAATATGTTCTCTGGAAGGAAGTGTCAGATTAATATATAATTATATATTTAGGAGGTTTAAGTTATGGGTGATTTTGTTTCCATTGATAAGGCTCTGCAATTAAGTAGAGAAAAAAATAATAAGTATTACCGGGATTATGTTAATCCTGCCCTGGCAAAAATTTATAATTTATTAAATTTTAATAAAAAATATATTAAAGCTAAAGGCTGTAAAGTCTGGGATAATGAAGGGAAAGAATATCTTGATTTTCTCGGGGCTTTTGGAGCCTTAAATTTTGGCCATAATCCACCTGAAATATATACTGCTCTTGATAAAGTAAAGAATAAGCCGATTCTTTTACAAGCTTCAATAGGAGTAATAACAGGTGTAGCTGCCCGTAATGTAAGTAAACTATTACCGGGTAATTTGACAAACACATTTTTTTGTAACAGTGGTGCTGAAGCTGTGGAGGGAGCTATCAAATTGGCCAGGGCTGCATCAAATAAGAAAAAAATTATATACTGTCAGGGTTCGTTTCACGGGAAGACTATGGGTGCCCTATCAATTACCGGAAAAAAGAAATATCAAAAACCATTTCAACCACTTATAGGTGCTACTGAAAATATTCCTTTTGCTAATATTAATAGCCTTGAATATAAATTAAAAAATGATGATGTAGCAGCTTTTATTGTGGAACCAATCCAGGGAGAAGGAGGAATAATTGTACCTCCCCGGGGTTATCTTAAAAAAGTCAGAGAATTATGTGATAAATATAATACATATTTAATACTGGATGAAATCCAGACAGGTTTTGGTAGAACAGGTAAAGATTTTGCCTGTGAACATGATGAGATTGCACCAGACATAATAACTCTTGCTAAATCACTCGGGGGAGGAATAATGCCCGTAGGTGCCTTTGTTAGCAGGAAAGAAATCTGGAATAAGGCATATGGCAGTATTAATAAAGCTTTATTACATTCCTCAACATTTGGAGGAAATACTCTATCCTGTGCAGCAGTCATAGCAGTAATTAATCAACTTAATAATTTAAAGCTAAGCAGTAAAGCAGCTGAAAAAGGTGATTATTTAATTGCTAAATTAAAAAAGATGGAAAAAAAATATGAACTTATTAAGGAAGTTAGGGGTCGTGGTTTGATGATTGGTATTGAATTTAAGCAAGCAGAAGATAGTTTGTTGAATAAAATATCCGGGGGAATGTTAAGAAAAGTATCTTATGAATATTTGGGAGCAATGATAGCAGGAATTCTTTTGAATGATTATCAAATAATAACAGCCTATACGCTTAATAATCCCAATGTAATAAGGCTTGAGCCACCTTTAATTATTAGTTATGAAGATATAGATAAATTAGTTAATGCACTAGATTGTATATTTAGTGAGAATAATGGATTTATAAATATTACTGTTCAAAATGCTAAAAAATTAATTGGAAATTATTTTAAATAAATCCATAATGTTTCACGAGAAACAATATATAGATATTAGGGGTGATTGGTTTGCAAATACAGTTTCTGATTATGAATTTCTTGAAAATGTAAATTTGGAAGATGATATTTCCTTAATAGCTATTCATCCTGGAGGGAAATTTTTTAAATATAAACGATGGTCAAT
>CAYRVO010000012.1:0-14693 GCA_964427565.1 uncultured Halanaerobiales bacterium
ACCTGATAATCATCTTTCCTCTTGTTCATTATCAGTCACTCCCTGTTTATTTTGATCGACAAGTACCATATGTGGGTAGGGTATTTCTATTTCTGCTTCATCAAGAACCTGTTTTGCACACATGCGAATATACCTGCTTATACCCCAGTTTTGCAGTGGCTTTGTCATCGCCCAAATACGAATTACTACACTTGAAGAAGCAAGTTCCTGTACCCCAAGCACCTGTGGTCCATCAGTTATTAGATCACCTTTTTCTTCTGCTATATCTTCACACATATCTTGCAATACTTTAATAGCCTCTTCAATATTTTCATTATAACTTATTCCAATATCTACCATCACTCTCATATTACCTGCCGAATAATTTGTTACCTGAGTAATCTTACTATTGGGTATAATATGCAACTGCCCCTCTAGATCCCTTATTTTAGTAGTTCTAAAACCAATTTCCTCAACAATCCCGGAAACTCCAGCAGTTTCTATGTAATCATCTACAGAAAATTGGCTCTCAAACAAAATAAAAAAACCATTTATAATATCTTTAACAAGATTCTGAGCACCAAAACCAATAGCTACCCCCAGAACCCCTGCACCGGCTATTAATGATCCTATGGGTACATTCAAAAAGGAAAGTATTATCATTGCGGCAAAGAAGTAGACAACATATTTTAAAATACTTTTCAACAATAATTTTAAAGTCTTTACTTTTTTTTCTTCAATATAATTGTTTTCCCTGTTTTCTTTCATAAAACGTTCTATAAATTTATTACCAATCTTTATAACAATTATACTTATAATAAATGTAAGTATTATTCCAATAATAACAGAAGCATAATCAGGTAATAAACCCTGGGCTGAAAAAAAATCTTTTACTTTAGCTACACTTTCCTCCATAGATAATTCCTCCTTTAAAACTTAAGCAAGCCAAAAATATATTACAAGAACAATAATAATAAACAGAACTAATGGTATTATGCAACCTTTTTCTTTATAAAATGATTTATCTCTCTTCATTTTTACTGTATAGCTACCTAATTTACGGGCTTTTTTTAAGTTTTTTATTGACTTTTTGAAATTACCTTTTTCCCTATAAATAACCCCGAGATTATTATAAGCCGGTCCATATTCATCATTTATTTTAATTGCTTTTTCATAAAATTGTCTGGCTTTATCCAAATTACCATTCTTTTTTTCAATACTACCCAGATTGGTTATAGCAGGGGGAAATTCTTCATCAATATCCAGTGCCTTATTTAAGCAGTTTTTAGCTATTTCAAGCTGGTTACAGTATATACTTTTTACTGCCAGTTTATTATAAACAGGGGGAAATTCAGTTACCTTATCTTTTATTTTTTTTAATTGCTTCTCAGCTTCATCATAATTTCCTGTCTCCAAATTATATACACCTTTATCATACAATTCTTTATCTTCTTTAGCTAGTTGCTTTAGATAATATTCTTCTTTCATTTTTCAAAACACCCCACCTTACTTAACAAATATTATAGCACAGGCAAATATTTTAATCAAAATTATGAATTTTATAATTAAGATTCTTTCATAATAGATTGCCATATATAATTTCATATTATACAGACTATTAAAACTAAAAGAATCAAACCCGGCTGATATATCAGCCGGGCTAACTCTGCCTTGAAATATTTTATTTTTACCACCTTAAATCAGGATTACGGGCGGCATGTGCTTCATCAAGCATACGGACTTCAGTATTATGTGGTGCGTGTTTAACAAATTCAGGATCTTCTTTTATTTCCCGGGAAATATTTAGCAGTGTTTCTATAAATTTGTCGAGAGTTGATATATTCTCGGTTTCTGTTGGCTCAATCATTAAAGCTTCTTTTACTACAAGTGGGAAATAAATAGTTGGTGCATACTGTCCATAATCAAGTAGCCGTTTGGCAATATTTAGTGTCCCAGCACCCTTCTCTTTCTGTTTACTACCTGATAAAACAAATTCATGGAAACTATTTTCTTCATAAGGTAGTTTATATTCATCTTTAAGCATATGTTTTAGATAATTCGCGTTAAGTACAGCATTTTCTGTTGTTGCCTTTAGGCCTTCTGCTCCCAGGGCAGCAATATAAGAATATGCTTTTAACATGACATTATAATTGCCGTAAAAGGCCTGTACTTTACCCAGTGATTTGGGCCTATCATAGTCCCAACAATATTTTTCTTCATCTTTTTCAAGGACTGGTAGTGGTAAATAGGGTGCTAAAAATTCTTTTACACCAACAGGACCAGCTCCAGGTCCTCCTCCTCCATGGGGGGTAGAAAAGGTTTTATGAAGATTGAAATGTAAGACATCAAAATTCATATCACCGGGTCGTACCTGGCCCATAACAGCATTCATGTTGGCTCCATCATAATAAAGCAGTCCTCCTGCTTCATGAACTATATCTGCAATTTCCATAATATCTTCTTCAAAAATACCCAGGGTATTGGGGTTAGTCAACATCAGGGCAGCAACATCTTCATCTACAACTTCCCTTAAGTTATCTAAATCTACCATACCCCTTTCATTTGATTCAATTTCTATTACTTCCAGACCATTCATAGTAGCACTGGCTGGATTAGTACCATGTGCTGAATCTGGTACTATAACCTTATTTCTATCTTCACCTTTATCTTTAAAGTAACTATCAATAATCATTATCCCTGTTAATTCACCGTGAGCTCCAGAACAGGGCTGCAGGGTTAGGGCATCCATACCACTTATCTCACATAGATATTTCTTCAAATTATACATTATTTCCAGAGAACCCTGAACCTGTTCTTCCGGTTGATAGGGATGTAGTTCTGTCAGGCGTTCTATACGGGCAATATCTTCATTTATCTTGGGATTATACTTCATTGTACAGGAACCCAGGGGATAAATTCCGGAATCTACTCCATAGTTCATTTCTGATAAACTGGTATAATGCCTAACAACATCAACTTCACTGACTTCTGGAAGTCCGGCATCCTTTTCTCTAATATAATCACTTTTGATATATTCAGAGGTATCTTTCTGTGGTACATCAAGTTCCGGAAGAGAATAAGCTGTCCGTCCTTCACTTCCATAATCTTTTATTAATGGTTCAGCCATTATTAATCACCTCCAGAGCGGAGACTAATTTATCCATTTCTTCTTTTGTTCTCTTTTCAGTAACACAGACCAGCAATCCCTCTTCCTCTTCAAATCTGGATAAATCTAAACCGGCAATAATATTTTTCTCCATGAGTTTTTCATTTAATTTTGCAACAGGTACCGGTGTTTTGACCCAGAATTCATGGAAAAAGCTGTCTTTATTTACTACTTCATAACCATCTAATCCATCTATTTTATCAGCAAGATAATGAGCCTTTTGCAGACACTGTGATGCAACTTCTTTTATTCCCTGTTTACCCATTGTAGCCATATATATAGTAGCAATTAAGGCATTAAGGGCTTCATTAGAACATATATTAGAAGTAGCCTTTTCCCTTCTTATATGTTGTTCTCTGGTCTGCATTGTCAGCACATAACCTCTGTTACCATCAACATCAACTGTTGCTCCTCCAATTCTTCCTGGCATCTGACGAAGATATCTTCTATTATCAGTTATAGCCATATAACCCAGCATAGGACCTCCATAATTTGTACCATTGCCAAGTACCTGGCCATCTCCTACAACAATATCAGCCCCAAATTCAGAGGGAGGAGTTAATTTGCCAAGGGCAATAGGATTAGCTATTACTATCAATAATACTTTTTTATCCTCAGCTACAATTTTTTCTATAGCTTTCATATCATCTATTGAACCATAAAAATTGGGATATTGAACTACAACAGCTGCTGTATCACTATCCATTTCAGCTTCCAGTTTACTACTATCTGTTACTCCTTCTTTAGCGGGTATTTCCACAAAATCAAGTTCCTGTGGATCACCGTAAGTTTTAGCTACCCGGCGATAATCAGGGTGTACTGCTTTAGAAACCAGTATTTTATCTCTACGTGTAATTCTACTGGCCATCAGTACTGCTTCACCGGCAGCAGAACCTGCATCCAGCAAAGAAGCATTAGCTATACCCATGCCTGTTAATTCACAGACCATACTCTGATATTCATAAATTGCCTGTAAGGTACCCTGACTTAATTCAGCCTGATATGGAGTATAGGCAGTATAAAACTCTGAACGAGAAATTAAATGATCAATGATACTGGGTATATAATGATCATAAACACCTGCTCCCAGGAATCTAGTTAATTTTTGAGGATCAGTGTTTTTTTCTGCTTTTCCTTTAACATCAGCCAACAATTCCATCTCTGAAAGACCTTCAGGGATATCCAGCGGTTCTTTCAGAGCGACTTTTTCTGGAATAGCTGAAAATAGGTCATCAATCTTCTCTACACCTATTTTCCCCAGCATCTCCTTCCTTTCCTGAAGAGTATTGGATATATAATCCATTTATTCTCCCTCCTCCAGGAATTGAGCATATTCATTACTATCCATTAAATTACCCAGTTCACCTTCATCTTTCATTTCAAACTTAACAATCCAGCCTGCTGTATATGGTTCTTCATTAACCAATTCCGGCTGATCTAGCAATTCTTCATTAACCTCTAGTACTTCACCACTTACAGGTGCATAAACATCTGATACTGCTTTAACAGATTCTACTACTGCAAAATCCTCTTCTTGTTCAAAAACATCTCCAACTTCAGGCAATTCTACAAAAACAATATCTCCCAATTCTTCCTGAGCATGATTTGTAATTCCTATTTTTGCTTCTTTTCCATCTACAACTACCCATTCATGATTTTCAGTATAATAATAATCTTCCGGTAAATTCATTGATTAATTCCTCCTTGTTTTAATATTAATTAATTTTTACTCATTTCTATAATTATTGTTTAATTACCTAAAATTTTTACTATGGAGAAAACTGATACTTTAAATTTAATTATGAAATGAGTGAATAATATTATTTTTTAATTAAATTTTACTTTAACTCTTTTAAACAAATGGAGTTTCAACTACTTCAACTTCAACTTCTCTCTTTCTTACCTTTACAGCAACTTTCTGACCAGGTTTACTATAATCTTTTTTTACATATCCCAGACCAATATTTTCTTCCAGGGTAGGAGAAAAGCTACCACTTGTAACCTCACCAATAATTTCACCCTTGGCTTCTATTTTATAACCGTGTCTGGGTATCCCTCTACCTAAAACTTTAAATCCTACTAATTTCTTATTATAACCTTCTTCTTTTACTTTAAGCAAAGCTTCTTTACCAATAAAATCTTCTTTTTCCAAATCTACAGTCCAGCCCAATCCTGCTTCTAGAGGATGGGTATCCTTGCTAATATCATTACCATAAAGACACATATTCTTTTCCAAACGCAATGTATCACGGGCACCAAGTCCTACCGGCTGCAGACCATAACTTTCACCCTTATCCATCAACTTACTCCAGATACCTTTAACTTCATCAGGAGCTACATATATTTCATAACCCAATTCTCCAGTATAACCTGTTCGGGAAAGTAATACTTCAACTCCCCCTACTTTTCCAAATGTAAACCAGTAATACTTCATACTATCAAGGTCAATATCGGTGATTTCTGCCAGTAAATCCTTTGAATCAGGGCCCTGTAAAGCAAGTTGAGCATAATCATCAGAAACGTTTTCCATATTTACATTATCAATCGCATTATCCTGTATCCATTGCCAATCCTTATCTGTATTTGCGGCATTGACAACTAGTAAATACTTGTTAGCATTAATCCTATGAACAAGCAGATCATCAACTATACCACCATCAGAATAACACATAGGAGAATATAAAATTTGTTCATCTTCTAATTTTTGAGCATTGTTTGTTATTAACTTCTGAACCATTTCCAATGCATTTTCCCCTTCAATTAATATTTCTCCCATATGAGAAACATCAAAAAGACCACATTTTTGCCTTACTGCTCTGTGTTCGTCAAGAATACCAGTATACTGTACCGGCATATGCCAACCACCAAAGTTAATTAATTTTGCTCCCAGGTCAGCGTGTACCTGGTTTAATTTCGTTTTTTTAATCTTGGCCACCTCCTTATTTTTTTGCCAAACATAAAAAATAGGGAGTTAGATAAATATCTAACTCCCCTCTGTCCATTTACAAAATAGTTCAGAGATACGTCCATATAAGATTCTTCTGCCTGAGAGTTTCGATGAATAAAATAATACTTGCTTACTAACTCCTTATTCACCTTGCTCCTTCGGCGCCCTAAAAATAATAAGGTCTCTCTCCCATACTTCATCCGTATTATTCACTTTTATACACTCTATTTTATACACTCTATTTATAATATTCTAAACAAATTTAAAATATCCTTCTTTTTTTTTGTATTTTTTATTTTTTTTTCAAGTCAGGATCTTACATATCTGATTTCTATCAGAAAAATAATCATTTTGACATCCATTACAACTAAATATAATCTGTTTACATTGCTCTTTTTTTATATTCCAGATGCATAAATTTCAATTAACATTTAGTTTATGACTACATATTATTTTATTATAGATTTTTTTGAGTATAAAATTTTGAATTAATACAAATAATATAGCATATATATAAAGAGAAAGGATGATAAAATGCCCAATTACAAAAGTAGAGTCCATATTGATAATAAAAATGCTCATAAACATCTCTATTATACTATTTATGATAATTTAATAACTTTAAACTATAAAAATCATATGGATCTTATTATATTATGTGTGGGTACAGATAGATCAACCGGAGATTCTCTCGGCCCTTTGACCGGAACCTTTCTCAAACAAAAGAATTTTTTTATTGCCAATATTATTGGTGATATTAATAACCCAGTACATGCCAGTAATCTAAATAACAAGATTGAAAACCTGCAAAAAAAATATACCCAGCCCTTTATTATTGCTATTGATGCTGGCCTGGGTAAAAAAAGTAGTGTTGGTTATATAGATGTAAAAAAAGGTCCCCTTAAACCGGGAACCGGAGTAAAAAAAGATCTAACTGAAATAGGTGATTTGCATATTACCGGACTTGTGAATGTAAGTGGTTATATGGAGTATTTTGTTCTACAAAGTACACGTTTAAGCCTTGTTTATAAAATGGCAAAAACAATTGCCCGGGCATTACAAAAATTAATTACAAAATTGCAGCAGGAAATGAATCTAATTGATCAAGAATCTGTTTGATTCTTTTTGGCTTTCTTATTTTTGTCCTGTTCTTTATTGTTTTTTAATATACTACTTGAACCTACAAATTTAGCACCCTCCTCAATCTTTAAAACATTTGTTTTTATATCACCACGTAAAATCCCGCTGGGGAGAATTTCTAGTTTTTTTTGGGCAATTACATTACTTTCAACTTCACCTGCAATAATAACATTTCTGGCCTCTATTTTATTTTTTATAGTTCCTGATTCCCCTACAAATAAATCACCATCTGTCTTTATTTCTCCTTCTACCTGACCTTCAACCCGTAATGAACCATTGGTGGAAATATTACCTTCTATTTTTGTTCCTTTACCAAGAATTGTTTCTACAGTACTCTTTTTCTCATTATTGTTTTCCCCAAACATCAGGTTACCTCCCTATGTATTCCCGCGGATTCTGAGGAATATTATTAACTCTAACTTCATAATGTAAATGGGGGCCTGTACTTCTCCCCGAATTACCGCTTAAACCTATTACCTGACCTCTTTTAACCTTTTGCCCCTCTTTAACTTCAAACTTATTTAAATGAGCATAATATGTAGAATAATCACAACCATGTTTAAGCTTGATTAAATAGCCATAACCCGAAGACCAACCAGCATACTTAACAACACCATCAGCTGTAGCAAGTACCGGTGTATTATACCAGATAGCTATATCTAGCCCTTCATGATATTCCTGCTTATGTGTTATAGGATGAATTCGCCAGCCAAATTCATCAGAAATATATCCTTCTCCTCTATCAGCTACCGGCCACAGAGTTGGAGTAGCCGCTTTTTGCGCATTATATTTCTTTACATCAGATTCCAGTTTTGATAATTTTTCTTCTTGTTTCGGTATTTTATCTTTCATATAATTTATATTTTTTTGCATATCAGCAATTACTTTTTCCGGTTTTTGATAATATAAGCTAAACTCCTTACCCCCTGCAGGTATTCCCTGTTGAAGCAAACTCTGATTATATGATAGTAACGTAGTATACTCTAGTTCCGTTTTGTCTTTAGCTTCTCCTGATTGTGAATTATCAACAATCATATTTCTGATTTCTTTATTATAATCCTCTAATTTCTTCAGTGATTCATTTAATTCTTCTGTTTCGCGATTGAGAGTATAAAGTTTTTTCTTAAGTAATTTGTTTTCTTTATGTAATTGCTCATAATCTATACTCTCTTTAAAATCGTAATATTCTTTATGGGCCTGAATATAACTATTCCTATAATGAACTGTCAAATAACCCAGAGTACCAATTACACCCAAAATCAATATAACTAACAGGCAAAAAACAATTGTGCGCGACTTTATTATCCTTATCTTATATCGTGAAGAAGGAATTATAGTAATACTGATATTTTCATTCAAAAATTTCCACAACTTTTTTAACCTGGCAAGCAAACTTTCTTCCTCCCCCCTCTTGTTTTAATATATTCTTTATATACTATAAACTATTCTTGATTTTCGTGTTGATTCTTTTAGTTTGGTGTTCTATTTATATATTATTTCTTTATTAATAACATACTTTCCTCCTGGAAAAATATTCATTTAAAACACAAGCATCGCAATAATTACAGCAACAAAAAGTGACGGTAATAAATTACCAACTTTTATTTTACTTACTCCTAAAATATTTAGACCTATAGCCAATATTAACAACCCACCTGTTGCTGTTAATTCTCTTATAACCGGACCATTTAAAATTTGCTGAATCCAGGATGCAAGCAAAGTAATTGCTCCCTGATATATAAAAACAGGCAGGGCCGAAAACATGACTCCAATACCAAATGTAGCCGCAAATGCAATTGATGAAGTACCATCTAGAAGGGCTTTGGTGAACAGTATTGATGGATCATTATTTAACCCATCCTGTATAGCACCCATAATGGCCATCGCCCCCACACAATAAATCAGGCAGGCCTGAACAAATCCCTCCACAAAAAGTGAGTCATCACTACTGAATCTTTGCTTTAATAAATTACCTATACTATCAAGTCTCTCTTCAATTCTAAGCAATTCACCAATAATTCCTCCTAAAACCAGACTGAAAATTACAATTAGAATGTCTTTTGATTCCGATATACCAAGTGCCATTTGCAGCCCAATTAATATTACAGCAAGGCTTATACCCTGCATAACGATTTTTTGAAACTTCTCCGGTAATTTCCCCTTTAAAAGGACACCGATTATACTTCCTATTATAATTGCTATTACATTTACAATTGTACCTAGCATAAATCTCATTCCCTGATAAAAATTATTGTTATTATTTTACGTAAAATACTGCTTTTATTTCATTTTTAACGAAAATATCAAAATTACATAAATTCTAGAGTTTTAATTATTTATTAGTTATAACACAAAAAGGTCAAATTAAACACCATACAAAATTTTTGTTAGAAATGTTAATAAATAGCACTGTCCCTTCATTCAAAAATAAACAAACTCGGGCCATCATTAGCACATCTAGCGCGTCAAAGCTTAAAATTCGGTCGGAACAAAATAAAGTAATATTTTTATTGTTTCATGTGAAACATCATACTGATTACTTTTTTTAGATGCTCATCATCATTAAAGGCTATTGACAGGACTTTTTTATCCTTTCTCTTCTTGATTTTTACCTTTGTTTGCATATGCCGGGACAATTTTTCCTGTGCTTCAACCCACCTTTCAGGCAAAGTATCTTTTTCTTTACTTTCCTTACTCTCTTCTTTGTTTTTCATTCGCGAAACATGTTTCTCGGTCTCCCTTACAGATAGCCCCTTATTTATAATATATTTTGCTGTTTTTAACTGTAATTCACTATCATCGAGTGATAATAAAGCTCTGGCATGCCCCATTGTCAAAGTTTCACGTGAAACATAAACCTGGACACTGGGGGGTAGGTTTAATAATCTGACAAAGTTAGCTATACTGGAGCGGCTTTTACCCACTTTTTTTGCAACATCTTCCTGGGTCATGTCGAATTCTGCAAGCATCCTCTGATAAGCCTGAGCTTCCTCAATTGGATTTAGATCTTCACGCTGCAGATTCTCGATAAGAGCAATTTCCATCATCTGAATATCTGAAAAATCATTAATGATAGCTGGTATTTTATTTAATCCAACCATACTAGAAGCCCGCCATCTTCTCTCTCCTGCTACAAGTTGAAACTTTTCGGGTTCTATCTGTCTTACAGTAATAGGTTGAATTACTCCCTTATCTTTAATTGACTGACCTAACTCCTGTAAAGATTTTTTATTAAAATTTTCCCGTGGTTGAAAGGGATTAGGCTCAATATTTTCTATAAAAATTTCAACAATATCTTTCTCAAATTTATCCTCTTTTTTTTCAGATATAAGTGCTCCCAATCCTTTTCCCAATCTTTTTTTAGCCATTTTTATCCACTTCCTTTGCCAGTTTCCTGTACGCTTTGGCACCCCTTGATTTTGAATCATACTCAGTAATGGGTTGTCCAAAACTTGGAGCTTCACTCAAACGAACATTACGGGGAATAATTGTTTCATAAACCTGATTTGTAAAATGATTTTTTACCTCTTCAATAACCTGTTGTGATAAATTTGTACGTGCATCATACATTGTCATTAGAACGCCTTCTAATTTTAATTCGGGATTTAAATTTTCTTTAACCAGCTCGATAGTCTGCATAAGTTGACCAAGGCCTTCAAGAGCATAATATTCGCACTGGATGGGAACTATAATAGAATTTGTAGCAGTTAAGGCATTTAAAGTAAGAAGACCTAATGATGGTGGGCAATCAAATATTATATAATCATATTCATTTTCCTCATTCATTACTTTTTTTAAACGACTTTCCCTTGACATAGTAGAAACAAGCTCAATCTCAGCACCTGCCAGATCTATATTAGCAGGTAATATATAATAATTACTTACATCTGTTTCAATAATTGCTTTTTTAGTAGCTGAATCATTGATTAATACATCATATATACTTAAATCTAAATTTGCTTTATCAATACCCAGACCACTTGTAGCATTTCCCTGGGGATCAACATCAACAAGTAAAATTTTTTTATCCATTTTGGCTAAACTTGCACCCAGGTTAACTGCTGTCGTACTCTTTCCCACCCCTCCTTTTTGATTTACTATTGCCATTTTTCTTGTCAAGTAAATTCACTCCTTTTTACCCGAATGAAGACGTATTTTGAACTCTACATAATTATCATCTTTTTTCCTATCTACCTCTATTTTAAGACCTGTATTTTTCATTTCCTTTATAGTTTTATTCAACGTATTAGTAAAAACTCTTATATCTTTACAGACTGTAATTACTTTTTGCTCACTTTCCGGTTTCTTAAGAAATTTATCTATTAGTTTTTGTGTTTCTCTTACTGTCAAATCTTTTTCTTTTATTTTGTCAATAACTTCTATCTGTTTTTTTGTATCTTTCAATTTTAAAAGTGCCCTTGCATGTCTTTCTGTAAACTCTGAAGATTTTATTTTTTTTCTAACTTCCAGTGGTAAATTTAAAATTCTTAATTTATTAGCAATTGTTGACTGACTCTTACCTAGTTTTTCAGCAAGTTCCTTTTGAGTAAGATCAAATTCCTTTAATAGTGTTTCATAGGCCAGGGACTCTTCAATAAAATCCAGATCCTTTCTCTGCAGGTTCTCTACCAGTGCTATTTCTCCTGCCTGCTGATTGTTAAATTTTTTGATTATCACCGGAACTTTTTTATGATCTAAATATTTTGCTGCCCTTAATCTCCTTTCACCAGCAACTAGTTCGTATTTTTCTCCCCTGGGCCTTATTGTTAAGGGTTGAATTAAACCAAAATTTTTAATAGATTCAGCCAATTTTATTATATCTTCTTCCACAAATTTTTCTCGTGGTTGATAGGAATTTGGTATAATTTTTTTTACTTCAATCATTTTTATTTTTTCTTTTATATCATCATTATTTATAAAAGGTAGTTTCATATTATAACCCCCAGAGGCTTATTCTATATTATTCTTTAATAATAAAAATTTTCCTCCTTAAATTGGCCGTTTTTTTGCAATTCCTGTTCGCCGGGGATAAGAATCAGGTGTATTATCCTCTTTACTAATTACTACTAAAAATCTCTTCCCTTTTAAACCTGGTACTTTAAGCTCTATAGTTTCAGATATTTTCCCCTTCAGTACTGACAGGGATTTAACCGCTTCCTGTAATTCATTTTTATATTCCGGACCTTTATAAAAAAATGCTTTACCGCCTTTATGGATAAAAGGTAATGTGTATTCATACAAAATATTAAGTGGAGCAACTGCTCGGGAAAAAACATAATCAAAGGATTCCCTGTATTTTTTACTTTGTCCCAATTTTTCAGCTCTATTATGAATTGTTTCCAGACCTTCATTAATATTTAATTTTATAGCCAGTAGATTTAAAAAATTTATTTTTTTTAATGTGGAATCCAGTAATACAAACTTCAATCGGGGCTTATATATCTTTAAAACAAGGCCTGGAAAACCAGCTCCTGTACCCACATCTATAATTTTGGAGTTCTTATCTATCTTAAGATGAGGTAAAGGAGCAAGTGAATCAAGGAAGTGCTTATAGATAACTTCTTTAGGCTTTTTTATACCTGTAAGATTATATTTTTTGTTCTCCTTTAGTAAAAAATTCATATATAACCAGTAGTCTTCTAATATTTTATCATCTGCTTTTAAACCAATATCTTTTAAAGCCCTAAGTAAAATTTTTTTAAATTTAACTTTTTGCACCTTTTTTACTCCTCTCATACTGTTCCAGATAAATCATTAATACAGAAATATCAGCAGGTGAAACACCTGAAATTCGAGAGGCCTGTCCCAGAGAACGAGGTCTTATTTTATTAAGCTTTTCTCGGGCTTCAATTCTTAAATTATCAAGCTCTGAATAGTTTATATTCTCTGGAATTAATTTGTCTTCCATCTTTTTAAATTGCTTTATTTGTGATAACTGTCTATCTATATAGCCCTTATATTTAACCTGAATACTAACCTGTTCTTTAACAACTGCTGGATATTCAGGGAATTGATCAACAAAACCACGCAAATCATCAAATTCTAGTTCAGGTCTCCGTAATAATTTTTCCAGAGTTGCAGGTTTACTGAGGCTGCCACTCTCTTTTTCCTGGAGCTTGGTAATTACATCCTCACTGGGAGTAACTTTATTTTCACGTAAAAAGGAAAAAGCCCTGTCAATCATTTTCATTTTCTTTTTATAGTTTTGATAACGTTCCTCAGATATCATCCCCAATTCATAACCCAGGGGTGTTAACCTCTTATCAGCATTGTCCTGCCGCAAAACAAGCCTGTATTCTGCTCTTGAAGTCATTATTCTGTATGGTTCATTAGTTCCTTTGGTAACTAATTCATCAATCAGAACACCAATATAGGCCTGAGAACGGTCAAGAATAACTGGCTCTTTATCTTCTAAACTTAAAGCAGCATTTATTCCGGCGATAATTCCCTGAGCGGCTGCTTCTTCATAACCAGAAGTACCATTAATCTGACCGGCAGAATAAAATCCTTCAATTTTTTTGCTTTCCAGGCTTAACTTAAGCTGAGTGGGATCAAGACAATCATATTCTATTGCATAAGCTGGCCTCATTATCTCTACATTCTCTAGACCAGGTAGAGTTTTTATCATTGTATATTGAACATCTTCTGGTAAACTTGTTGAAAACCCAGAAACATAATATTCGTCAGTAACTTCTCCTTCTGGCTCTAGAAAAATTTGATGTCTATCTTTATCGGGAAAACGAATAACTTTATCTTCTATTGAAGGACAATAACGAGGTCCTACACCATCAATATCACCACTAAATAATGGTGCTCTATCTTTGTTATCTCTTATAATCTTATGAGTTTTTTCATTCGTATATGTTAACCAGCAGGATATCTGATCTCGTGTAAATGATGGTGAGGAAAAGGAAAAAGTTAAACCCTTTTCTCCTTTTTGTTCATGCATTTTAGAAAAATCAAGTGAGTTTTTATTTACCCTGGGAGGTGTACCAGTTTTAAATCTCCTTAATGTCAGCCCATTTTCTTCTAAAGATTTAGAAAGTTTATTGGCCGGATATTGCTGGTCAGGCCCAGAGTTAAAACTTACTTCACCAATTATTACTCTTCCCTTAAGAAAAGTACCGGTAGTTATAATTACTTTTTTACTGCGATAATATATACCTGTTCTACTTATTACTCCTTTAATAGTTCCTTTTTCAACAACTATTTCTTCTACCAATTCCTGTTTTAAATCAAGATTTTTCTGCCTTTCAAGTACTCTTTTCATCCTCAGATGATACTTTTTTTTATCAGCCTGACCCCTTAGTCCATGAACAGCAGGTCCTTTAGTTGTATTTAACATCCGTATCTGGATCATTGTTTGATCCATATTGCGGGCCATTTCTCCACCTAAAGCATCAATTTCTCTAACTATATGTGATTTACCAGGACCTCCAAGAGATGGGTTACAGGGCATAA
>CAYRVO010000013.1:0-14291 GCA_964427565.1 uncultured Halanaerobiales bacterium
CAGTAAGCCTATAAAAGGTCTGTAAGTAGAACTTTTATTTATTTTCTTCAAATCGCTTATATAGTTATTAAGGACCCCTTTACCATTATTTACTGCTTGATGAGCATGTTTACTTCCTTTACATTTTTTACCATTACCGGCAGTTAAATAAGTGCTCTCAGGTTTTAAACTTCCTGCTGTACGTATATTCATCAACCCAAAAGCACCTATATTTTGAAATTTATCTATATTAACTGTTCTGTAATTACTTAATTCATCAAAACCTGTCTGATCCATAATCAATAAAATCATATCTGGAGGACCAACAGCCATTATTTTACCAGTAAACATAATTATTACTAAATAAAAAACTATTATAATCTTAAGTTTTTTTTGTTTCAAATTTTATCAAACTTCTCTATATAATTTTTTAATAATTCTTCGATAATTTCATCTCGATCTATTGATCTAATCATGGTTCTGGCATCTTTATAACTGGTGATATAGGCTGGATCTCCCGATAGAAGATAACCTACTATTTGATTGACAGGATTATATCCTTTTTCCTTAAGAGCCAGATATACCCTCTGCAAAACATATTCTGCATCAGTTATATCTTCAATACTCCTATCAAACTTCATCGTTTTGTCATTAATATCTTCGGACATATTATCACATCCTAATTATGCATATTTATGGCAATAATCTTTAAAATATTATGTCTATCCTGATTTTCTATAGCAAATTTTTTACTTCTAACAAAGCCTCCTGAATCTTCTCTGTCTTACTGCCACCTGCCTGTGCCATATTGGGACGGCCACCGCCACCACCACCTGTTATCTTAGCAACTTTTCCAATTAATTTACCAGCATGATAACCTTCTTGAACAAGGTCTTCTGTCACCATAGCCACAAAAATAACTTTTTCCTCCAGATTTGAAGCAAGTATAATTATAACTGATTTGAGTTTATTTTTTAATTCATCTGCAAGCTTTCGCAAACTTTCATTATCCATACCTTTCACTTCGGCTGTCAATAAAGATATACCCTCAACTTCTTCAACATTTTCCAGTAAATCCTGTGACTTAAAGTTAGCCAGCCTATCATTTAATGACTCTATCTCCTGTTCAAGTTCATCCTGATGTTTTAGAATCTGTTTTACTCTTTTTATAATCTTATCTGATGAGGTGTTTAATAATGCAGCAGCTTTTTCTAGTTTTTTCTCTGTACCTTTTACATATTCTAAAGCCCTTTCACCTGTAACAGCTTCAATGCGCCGGATTCCTGCAGCAACACCACTCTCAGCTGTGATTTTAAAGATACCAATATCACCGGTAAAATCAACATGTGTACCACCACATAATTCAATACTATAGTCATCTATTTTAATTACTCTTACCTGTTTACCATACTTGTCTGTAAATAAAGCAGTTGCCCCCATATCTTTAGCTTTCTCCACGGTTGTTTGAATTGTTTCAATAGCCATATTGGCCAATATTTTTTCATTTACTTCATCTTCAATTTTAGTAATCATTTCTTTATCAAGAGCAGAATAATGACTGAAATCAAAGCGCAGTCTAGTAGGGGAAACAAGCGAGCCTGACTGTTTTACATGTTCACCCAAATTATCTCTTAAAACCTGATGCAGTAGATGTGTAGCTGTATGGTTACGGGCTGCAGCATTACGTTTTTTATTATTTACCCTGGCCTTTATAACCTGTCCCTGTTTTAAACTACCCTTAATAATTTTAACCTTATGAACAAATAAATTATCCTTTTCCCGGGTTTCAAAAACTCTGGCAGTTCCAGTCTCACCTTCCAATAAACCTTCATCTCCAACCTGCCCACCGCTTTCAGCATAAAAAGGAGTTCTTTCTAAAACTATTTCGGCCTGTTGACCACTATTTAATGACTCTATCTCTTTTCCGTCTTTGATAATACTTTCAATAACCTCTTGCGCAGATAAATTACGATAACCAATAAACTCTGTCTTATTAATTCCCGAGCTTAAATTTTTGTATACTTTTTTTACTTCATTTTTCGTAAAACCATCTTCATCTCGGGCATTTCTTGCTCTTTTTCTCTGTTTTTCCATTTCCCGAACAAAACCTTCCTGATCTATGTTATAACCTTTTTCAATAAGTATATCCCTTGTTAAATCCAGAGGAAAACCATAGGTATCATATAATTTAAAAGCATCTCCTCCTGATAAAACATTTTTGTTCTCCTTTTCTAATTTCTCTATCATAGTATTTAATATGTTAAGCCCCTGATCAAGTGTCTGAAAAAATCTATCTTCTTCAGCCTCGATAATTGACTGCATATGCCCCTGTTTATCTACTAAATCAGGGTAGGCTTTTGACATAACATCAATTACAACTGGCACAATACGATACAAAAATGGGCTTTCATAACCTAATTTCCCTCCATACCTAACAGCTCTCCTCAACAATCTTCTAATTACATAACCCCGGCCTTCATTAGTAGGTAAAACACCATCATATATAGCCATTGTTATACCTCTAATATGGTCTACAATTACTCTATAAGCAGTGGTTTTCTCTTCATCCTGTCTGTAATCTATTCCTGTATCATCTTCAACAAACTCTATTATCGGGCTGAAAAAATCTGTTTCGAAATTGGAATCTACTTCCTGTAATATAGAAGCTACTCTCTCTAAACCCATTCCGGTATCAATATTTTTACTGGGTAATGATAAATACTCTCCATCCTCAGTATAATCATACTGAGTAAAAACAAGATTCCATATTTCCAGATAACGGTCACCTTCACCCGCCACTTTATCTTCAGGCCCTGTTCCATATTCAGGACCCCTATCATAATGTATTTCAGAACATGGGCCACAGGGACCTGTTCCTATCTGCCAGAAGTTTTCCTTTTTACCCATCCTTAAAATACGTTCCTCCTTTAGACCTATTTTATTATGCCATATATTAAATGCTTCTTCATCATCTTTATATATTGTTATCCATAATCTATCTTTATCAAGTTTGATTACTTCAGTAACAAATTCCCAGGCCCAGGTTATTGCTTCTTCCTTAAAATAATCACCAAAAGAAAAATTTCCCAGCATTTCAAAAAAAGTATGATGCCTGGCTGTTTTCCCTACATTTTCTATATCATTTGTACGAATACACTTTTGACTGGTCGCAATTCTTCTTTTTGGAGGTTCTTTTTGTCCATTAAAATATGCTTTAAAGGGTGCCATTCCTGCATTAATCCATAATAAACTCGGATCATCTTTAGGAACCAGTGGTGCACTGGGAAGTATTAAGTGTTCTTTGTCTTTAAAAAAATCAAGAAAAGCCTGTCGTAATTCATTACCGATCATATGTATACACTCCCTTTTTGCTAACAAAATAAATATATCTCAATTTTTGCTTAATATGTACTTTTTTATAATACTATAAAAAGTAGTGTCTTGTCAACATAACTGATTATTGTCAAATAGGGAAAAATGCTTAATTAGAAACTGAACTAACACCTTTAAACTACCGGCAATAGGGATAGCAAACAGTAATCCCCATATTCCCAACAACTCTGCCCCGGCAAGTAAGGAAAAAATTACAGTCAGAGGATGAAGACCAACATTTTCACTAAGAATCTTGGGGGCAATAATAACACTTTCTATCTGCTGAATAATAACAAATAATAAAATTACTGCTACTGCTTTCAGAGGAGAAGACAAACATGCTATTAAAACAGCAGGCAATGAACCAATTATCGGGCCGATATAGGGGATTATATTTGTTATCCCGGTAAGTAAACCAAGTAATAGATAAAATTTTACTTTCAAAAAATACAAACCTGCTGTCCCCAGGATACCTACAACTATGCTTATCCAGATCTGACCCCTTACAAAACCCACAAATATATTATTAATTTCCTTTAACAATTGATAACAAAATTTTCTTTCTTTAAGAGGAAATAATCTGATAAATGATCTACGAATAAAATATATATCTTTTAATATATAATATGTTATTATAGGAGCTAATAACAGGCTAAAAATAAGGGATATTGAGTTTATTATTTTCTCGGTAGTTTTTTGAATGATGTTCAATACATAATTTTCCAGCTGATGTAAAGATTTATTCAAGCTGTCTTTAAAAACAGGTGGAATTTGTAACCTATTAAACTTATCCTGAATAATATCACAGTAATCTTGAATTGAGTTTATTATTATCGGTATAGAAGTTGCCAGATCTTGCATTTCATTTATAACCGCGGGAAAAAGAAACAGACTTGAAAAAACTATAATATTAAGAATAACAATTAATAAAAGTAGTAATGATCCCCGTCTTGAAAATCCTTTTTTTTCCATATAACTTATAAAGGGATTAAATAAATAAGCCAGGATAATCCCCAATAAGAAAGGAAGTAAAACTATCCTGACAAGATATAAAAAATATATTATTATTACTATCAACAAAAACATTAAAATTACTTTAACTTTTCCACCCCAGAACTTTAACAAAATACTAAACCCCATTCCATTTTTTATATATTATGGCAGAAAAATATAAAGTTATACCTTTTTTAATATATTAAAATTATTTATTACCCCCGAGAATACCTGATAAATCATTACCATTCAAACCCACATATACTTTCGGTACTTCACCTAGTATAGTAACTTCTACAACAGGAACATCAGCTTTCACAGTAGTAATCTTACTAGAAAAAGGGATAATCAATTTCATTTTAACACCTATCTGTAAATAAATTTTATGGCGGGTCTGGTTTATTCCAGCTGACTCAAAACTATCTTTTACCTGGGGGGGAGTTGTAAAACCAACAGGGATTATACGTGCATTTATATCCGGGCCCAGGGCAGAAAGAATATCCAGGCCGATAATCTTCAAAAGAGGAATAGCTACTTTTTTTCTGGTGACCTGTTCCAGTTTAGATTGAATTGCAAGAGAAACCCGGGAAGAAAATTTATTGATTTCCCCTGTATTGGGCTGCATAAGGACAATATTACCATTATTATCCAGCCGGTAATTAATAAGTTTTTCATAATCAATATCTTTTATCTGTTTATCAACAGCCTCATTTATTGCTCTATTGGCAATTTTTACAGCTTCAGCTTCAGCAAGACTAAAAAATAATGGTAAAAGAGTATTATGTATAAGAACAAAGATCATAAGTAAAATAACAATAAAAATCAATAAACTAACACATGAACGAGTCATAAATTTATCCCCCCTTCAACTATAATATGTTATCATAAGGGGGGATGTGAAAAATATTATATAATTTTAATACAACCAAAACGTCTCTTGCCTACCTGAATTACCATTTCATTTTCGACTTTTATATCAATATTAATCTTCTTATATTTTTCATTATTAATCCGCACTGCACCCTGTTTTATCATCCGCCGGGCTTCACTATTGCTATCAACAAAACCAGTAGCAGCTACCAGTTTTACTATCCATATTTCTCCATCTTGCAGCTGCTTTTCATCAATCTCAATTACCGGCATATCTTCAGGATCCTCTCCCTGTGAAAAGACCCTTTCAAATTCTTTTTCTGCTTTAGCTGCTTTATCTTTATTATGGTATTCACTAACAATTTTGCGGGCCAGTTCCTTTTTGATATCCATGGGATTTGTTTTCTGATCAGCCATTATTTGTTTGATTTCTTCAAGTCTTTCCAGAGATATATCAGTTAAAAGCTTAAAATACCTAACTATTAATTCATCGGGAATAGACATTACTTTACCATACATATCAACTGCTTTATCATAAATGCCAATATAATTATCCAGACTTTTACTCATCTTATTTACACCATCAAGGCCTTCCAGTAAAGGCATCATCATAATTACCTGCGGTTCCTGTCCATATTCTTTCTGTAGATTTCTGCCCACTAATAAATTAAATCTTTGATCAGTTCCTCCCAATTCAATATCAGCTTCAATGGCTACTGAGTCATAACCCTGCATCAAAGGATAAAAGAATTCATGTACACTAATCGGTTTATTATTTTCATACCTATTAGCAAAATCATCTCTTTCCAGCATTCTGGCAACTGTATATTTTGAAGATAATTTTATTACATCTGCAAAATCCATCTCTCCCAACCAGGAACCATTAAAAACAAGATTTGTCTTATCTTTATCAAGTACCCGGGAAAATTGTTCTTGATATGTACGTGCATTTTCCTTTACCTGTTCTTCTGTCAGCTGTTTTCTTGTCTTTGACTTTCCAGAAGGATCACCAATACGTCCGGTAAAATCTCCTATTATTAAATAAACCTCATGTCCGAGGTCCTGAAACTGTTTCAACTTTCTCAATACAACTGTATGCCCCAGATGAATATCGGGAGCTGAAGGATCTAATCCCAATTTCACTTTAAGTGGTCTTCCCTCTTTTTCTGCTTCTACCAACTTTTCCCTTAAGTCCTCTTCAGATATTAAATCACTTACTCCTCTTATCAATATCTGCATTTGCTTATCAATATTCATTTATTTGCCCCTTAATTTATCAGGCATTCACCTCCGATATTTAAAAAATTACTAGCATTAATTATAACAAATTAAGATTAGACAAACAAGTCCTACAATTAATTATCTTTTTATGATATAATAAATTTCTGTAAGGAGGTAATTCAATGTTGAAAATAAAAAAGAGATATATAATCTCTATAATAATCTTGCTTATAGCACTTATTTTTGGTGTATCTCTTGGTGCTGTAACCTGGATAATCAAAGACACACCCGATATTACAAATTATAAAGGATCCTATGAAGCAACTCTTATTTATAGTGCAGATGGTCAGCTTCTTACTAAGTTATTTAAAGAAAACAGAATATATGTACCTCTGGAACGAATTCCAGAAGATCTAAAAAAAGCTATAGTTGCTATTGAAGATACCAATTTTTACGTTCACCATGGTATAGATTTCTGGGGAATACCCCGGGCATTAATAACAAATATTAAAGAAGGTAAAATAGTACAGGGGTTCAGTACAATAACCATGCAGCTAGCAGAAAATGCCCTTTTCAAACGTCAGGAAAGGACATATTACAGAAAAATACAGGAAATATATCTGGCAATTCAATTTGAAAGACTATACACTAAACCAGAAATACTGGAAATGTATTTAAATGAAATATTCCTGGGGCATAGTGCCTATGGTATAGAAATAGCTTCTCAACAGTATTTTGACAAACATGTTTGGGAACTTAATCTCGGTGAATGTGCACTAATAGCTGGACTACCTAAAGCTCCCAACTACTATTCACCCCTGCGAAATATAGAAGCGGCTGAAAAAAGAAGAAATATTGTTCTCAATAGAATGTTAGAGCTTGGCTATATTAATAAACAAGAAGCAGAAAAAGCTAAAAGCTCTGCAATCAAAGTCAAATCTTCTCAACCACAGGAAAATGATCTTGCACCCTATTTTGTTCGCTATGTACGTGATAAATTAATTGAAAGATTTGGAGCCCAGATGGTATATAGTGGTGGACTAAAAGTTTATACTACCCTTGATGTTGATATGCAAAAAAAAGCAAACAAAGCCATTAAAGATGCGCTTAATAAAGAATATATTCCAACAGTAGAAAGAAGCAATACAGCTGACAAAAATCAACCTCAGCTATCATTAATTACCCTTGACCCCCAGTCAGGTGCTATAAGAACAATGGTCGGAGGTAGAGGCAATGATCAGTTTAATCGGGCCACACAGGCAATAAGACAACCTGGCTCTGCTTTTAAACCTTTTGTATATGCTACTTCTATCAAAAATAATTATTCTCCTGCGTCTATTATCAATGATATGCCTATGTCATCAGGTTCAGATAAAGAAAATCAAAAGTCTATCTGGCCCACAAATTATGAAAACAAGTATCATGGATATGTAAGATTAAGAACCGCTCTCGCCCATTCAATAAATGTAGCAGCTGTAAAAATGATAAAAAAAGTGGGTGTTAAGGAAACCATAAAAACTGCTGAAAATATGGGAATTCAAACATTTCAAAGAGCAGATTATGTAGAAGATCATCTATCACTGGCATTGGGGGGATTAAATAAAGGTGTTAAACCCCTGGAAATGGCCACAGCCTATGGTGTTTTTGCAAATGAAGGAATCAAAGTTGAACCATATGTGATAGCAAAAGTACTGAATAACAACAATCAAACTATATATAAAAACCATTCTCAAAAAGAAATTATACTCTCTCCTGAAACCAGCTATATTATGACGGACTTATTACAATCTGTTATTAGTAGTGGAACAGGCTGGAGAGCTGATCTTGATAGACCTGTTGCCGGTAAGACAGGTACTACAAATAAATATACTGATGCCTGGTTTGTTGGTTTTACACCTAATCTTGTAACAACTGTCTGGATTGGTGAAGATAATTTACAGAGTATGGTTTATGAACAAAAAGATAAAAATGGGAATTACCGATTCCCGGAAGGTAATAGACCACGAACAATATCAAGTTCTGAAGCAGCTAGACTATGGGGAAACTATATGAGAGATGTTGTTAAAGATAGAAAAATTTCTTATTTTTCAGTTCCTGAGGATATTGTTGAAAAGGAAATTGACCCGGTTACAGGCTTATTACCTAATAATCATACCCCTAAAGTAATAACTGAAATATTCCGTGAATATAATGTACCTCAAGAAAAAGAGAATTTACATGGTCCAACTGAAACCGTAAAAGTAGATACAGTAACAAATATGTTGGCAACAGAAAACTGTCCTGAGGAACAGGTGGAAGAATATAATTATTTACTGACCACAGGTATTCGTCTGGGACCAGATGTAATAAAGTTCGAGGAAAAAAATGATAGAAAAAATAAAAATGACCTTATAAAGGGAAGCTATATAGTTAATACCGGAGAACCAGTACAAAAAATAGATCCCGACATTGGTATTCCTGTTAAAGACAAAAATGGGGAAGTTAAGTATGAACTTAAACCAACACGTAAATGTACACTTCATTCATCCACAAAACAAAATAATATTATAGACAGTATATGGGATTTATTTGATAAATAAATCAACCTAATTTTGCTATTGTTACCCCTGTTCCACCTTCTTTTTGACTGCCCAAACGATAAGAAGAAACACGGGAACTTTCATCGAGTATTTCCTGGACAGCTTCCTGCAGGGCACCTGTTCCCTTTCCATGAATTATCTCTATATTTTTGTATCCGGCCAGCAGGACGTCATCCAGGTATTTTTCTAATTTTCTCTGTGCTTCTATATATCTATCACCACGGAGATCAATTTTAGGAGAAACATTTTCAGATTTTTTGACCTTATATTTTTTTATCATTTCTTTTTCATCAGGTTCTGGAATTTCAACTTTTAATAATTCATCCAGGGAAGCTGTTACTTTAATAATACCTGCCTGAATAGTAGCTTCGTTATCTTCTCGATCAATAGCAATGATTTTCCCTTTACGCCCCACACTTCTTATCCTTACTGTATCTCCTTCAGCCAGTTCTTGCTGCCTTCCTTTATTTTGGGAAGCCCTATCAATAGTTAAATCATCTTCAATTTCTTTTAACTGTTCATTAATTTCATTGGCTTTTCTATCAACATCAGAACGATTAACAAAATCCTTATTTTTTAATTCTCTTATTATATCTTTACTTTCTTTTCTAATATTATTCAATATTTCTTCTGCTTCTTCTCTTGCATCCCTGATAATTTTTTCTTTTTTATCATCCAGTTCTTTTAAACGCTGATTATATTTGTTTTCCTTTTTCTTTGCATTTTCATTTCTTTCTTCAGCTTTTCTTCTTAATTTTGTATACTTTTTGCGTTCATTATTTAAATCATCAATAATATCTTCTACCTTTAATTCCTTTTCATCTATAAGCTCTTTTGCACTATCTATTATTTCTGGAGGTAAACCAAGCTTAAGAGCAATTTCAAAAGCATTACTACCTCCAGGAACACCCATTATTAGTTTATATGTAGGCTGCAGAGTTTCAATATCAAATTCCACAGATGCATTTTCTACACCTGACTGTGAATAAGCATAACTTTTAAGCTGACTGTAATGAGTAGTAGCTACAGTAACAGCTTTCTTTTCCTTTAATTTTTCCAGAATAGAAATTCCCAGAGCTGCACCTTCACGAGGATCTGTACCTACTCCCAGTTCATCCATCAATACCAGGCTAGTCTCATTTGCATGAGCAAGAAAATATTTGATTTTATTCATATGAGAAGAAAAAGTACTTAAATTCTGTTCTATACTCTGTTCATCACCAATATCTGCATATACTTTGTTAAATAAGGAAACATTGCTTTTTCTACCGGCAGGTATATGAAGGCCACATTCAACCATCAGGATAAATAAACCGACTGTCTTCAGGGCTACTGTTTTCCCACCGGTATTAGGACCGGTTATAACAAGAGTATTAAAATCATCTCCAGCCTCTATATCCATTGGTACCGGTTTATTTTTCAAAAGGGGATGTCTACCTTTTTCTATTGTAATTATACCATTTTTATTTATTTCCGGTTCTTGACCTCTAATTTTTTTACTATAACTGGCTCTGGCAAAGATTTCATCAAGAAGTGATGAAATCTTTAAATTTGTTAAAATAATATCCGATTTATTTTCAATAATTAAAGTTAGCTGTTTAATTATTCTATAAACTTCTCTTTCCTCTTCGTTTTTTACTTCCCTTAAACGATTATTTAATTTGACAACAGCCATGGGTTCCATAAATATAGTCAACCCACTGGCTGATTGATCATGGACAATCCCCGAAAAACTATTTCTATGTTCTTTTTTAACAGGAACAACATAGCGATTTTCACGCCTTGTAACAAGTGATTCCTGCAACATTGTTTGATATTTATTGCTTTTTGTAATATCTTCAAGTTTGCTTCTTATTTGATTTTCCAGGTTTTCTATCTTCCTACGGAGTGAATTTAACTTGCTACTGGCATTATCACGGACTTCCCCATAATCATCAAGTACTTTATCAATCTTCTGTTCTAAATTTCTGGTAATAGTTATTCTATTGACTTTTTTAAAGACAATCTCATATTTATCTGCTATTAAAACAGGATCAATTTCATTTTTTATATTTTGAAAGTAACTTTTTAAATTTCTAAATCCCGATAAAGCTCTCCTTACATTTACTATTTCTTCTGTTGATAAAACTGAACCTTTAGCTGCTTTTTTCAATATCTTCCTTAAATCATTTATACCACCAAAAGGAGGTCTACCGAATTGATCCATTAGATCTCTAGAAGCAGTTACTTCTTTTAATCTTTTCCTCACATAAGATAATTTACTAACTGGTTTCAATTTGTCAATAATATTTTTACCTATTTTGGTTTGCGCTTGTTTTTTTACTTCTGTAAGAATTTTTTCTAATTCCAGTACTTCAACTGCATATTCATCCACAACTAACCACCCCAGAATAATTGGTCATTTTAAGAAATCCATCAAATTATCATAATTCATTGTATTAATAACATCTTTTTTCTCCAGCCAGCCCCGCCGAGCAACACCAACACCCAGGATTATATCATCAAGTTCATTAATATGATGAGCATCAGTATTGATTGCAAATTTCACATTATTTTCTCGCGCTTTTTTTGCCATCATATCATCAAGATCCAATCTATAGGGTGAAGAATTAATTTCCAGACAGGTATCAGTTTCAGCAGCAATATTGATTACTTTATTCATATTTACCTTATATGCCCTTCTTCTACCCAGTATTCTACCCTGAGGATGAGCAATTATATTTACATACGGATTTTTCATAGCCTGCATTATTCTATCTGTAATCTGTTCTTCACTTTGATTAAAGCCAGTGTGGATAGAAGCTATAACTAGATCCAGTGAAGATAATACTTGATCATCATAATCAAGACTGCCATCAGTTAATATATCCACCTCTATACCACTTATAATTTTTATATCACTATATTTTGACTGTAAATCATCTATCTCAGAAAGCTGTTTTTCTAATTCAGATACTGACATACCGTGAGCAACACGTAATGATTGCGAATGGTCTGTAATAGCTATATAACTGTAATCTCTCCTGCAAGCAGCTTTTAGCATTTCTTCTATAGTATAGGCTCCATCGGAAAAACGAGAATGCATATGTAGATCACCGTTTATATCACTTAATTTAATACTATGGGGAAGATTGTCATTTATAGCTGCTTCTATTTCACCTCTATTTTCCCTTAATTCTGGTACTATATACTGCATACCCAGTATCTTATATATATCTTTTTCAGAATTTACTTCTATTTTTTCTTCCCTATCTCCCTGTCCTTTATCTTCAGCTATGTTCAGTAAACCATATTCACTAAGTTTATAACCATTCTTTTTAGCCTTCTGTCTTAAGACAACATTATGCTCCCGGGAACCCGTAAAATACTGCAGGGCAGCATAGAAATTTATGCTTTTTACTATTCTAAAATCTACCTGTAAACCTTCATCAGTTCTGATACTGGTCTTTGTTTTACCCTGAGCAATAATTTCTTGAATTTCATTTAGATTGTTAATAACTTCATTTACCTTTTCGGGGTTATCACTGGCTATTAATATATCTATATCACCAATAGATTCTTTCATTCTTCTGGTACTACCTGTAACCTCAATTTTATCAATCACATCTGTCTGATTTTTTATATAAGTTATTATTTTTTCTGCATATTTTTTTGCTTCATCAATAAATATGAGTTCTCTATATTGTTCATAATTTTTAAGTGAATTCAGTAATTTTTCTTCAATTTTGGGGCCAAAACCATCTAGTTCTCTTACTTTATTTTTATGTAATGCTTCTTTAAGATCATCAATATCATTGATCCCCAATTCATAAAATAATTTATGGGCCCTTTTGGGGCCAAGCCCAGGAATCTGAACAAGCTCTAAAACCCCGGCAGGTAACTCGGTCTTAAGTTCTTCTAGTCGGGTTGAATAACCAAGACCACATATCTCTTTAATTGTGGTAGCAATCCCCTCACCTATACCCTTAAGATCCTTTAATCTATTTTCTTTAACCAGAATATCAATATCTTCTGATATACTCATTATTTTCCGCCCGGCATTACTATAAGCCCTTATTTTATACTTATTTTCACCATTTATTTCCATTAAATCTGCTAATTCCTCTAACATTTTTGCTATTTCCTTGTTGGTGAAATCAGCCATCGAATCACTCCTCTTAGGACATTTTCTGAGTAAGTATATGGCATAATATGTTTTTTTCCTTCATACTCTAAATTATTCTATTGAACAATAAATTAGCTTTAAAAATTTTCCGTTATGAAATTTACTGAAATAACAGTAAATATTATAGTCCAGACACAATTTTTGACCATAACTAAACATTATGGTCAAAAATACTTTGAATATTTTCCTGAATGATAGGTGTTAGTTTCAATAAATTAGCCGCCAAATAGGAACTATCTACAATATCTACAACCTGGGTATAGGGTATCTGGTCAAGAATCAGTACAAATAAATAACAGATTAAACCTCCCTTGACCACCCCCAAAAGACCACCCAGTATCCGATCCACGGGTTCAAGGAAAATTATATCAACTATATTTTTAATAATTAGACCCAGAATATGAATTACCAGATTCAAAATTATAAATATTACTGCAAAACTAATAAACTGGAGTAAGGGTAAGGAAGCATCAATAAAATCAGCAAGAAATATTCTGAATTGATCATAATATCTAATTGCTCCAATCAGAGCAATAATTATTCCCAAAATAGTACTTGTTTGTTTGATAAAACCTTTTTTAAAACCCCTAATAAAAAAATACAAAAATATAATACCTAAAATTAAATCTAATACTGTGATACCCTGCAATTAATCATCTACCTCCTCCAGTAATTCTGATAATTCCTCATTATCTGTTTTAAGTTCTTTGATCTTACGTTTTAGTTTTTCCTGTTCCGCCAGTAATTTTTTATTTTTTCTCTGCAGTTCATAATAATTATTGCGCAGTTTAAACAATTCATCAGTTATATTTACAAGTGTTAAACCCAGTAAATAACGACGGGGAAGATGAGGATAAGCAGACAATATTTCATCTCCCACTTCATTAATATATTTCGCCAGTTTCTTAATATAATCTTCAGATATTTCGCCACTGACTACTAGCTTTTCACCCAGTATTTTTATTTTATACTTTTTGTTTTTATGCTTATCCTCTTCTATCATATTTATACATCCCCCACTGAATTATATTCTACATTAATAATTCATTATGAAAAACAAAATTCCTGCTTAAAAAACTAATTTCCTCTAATTTCGGCAGCAAATTTATTTT
>CAYRVO010000014.1:0-14099 GCA_964427565.1 uncultured Halanaerobiales bacterium
AGACATAGTCAACTTAGCCGACACAATTTTAGTCACCACCACCCCCGAATCCGGAGATGAGATCCAGACCTTTAAAGCAGGTATTATGGAGACCGGGGATATATTTGTAGTCAACAAAGCAGATCGGCCCGGTGTCAATAAGATGGAATTAATGTTAAAACAGATGGTAGACCTTATGGACAGAAAAGAAAACAGCTGGCAGCCCCCAGTTCTCAAGACCTCAGCCAAAAAGAAAGAAGGTATAAAAAAGCTTGTAGATAATATAAAGAGGCATTATAAATATTTATATGATAATGAAATAATAAACAACAGAAGAAAAAAAGTCTTAAAAAAACAGTTACTTAATTTAATAGAAAGAAAACTAAGAGAGATTTATATAGAACCATTAATGAATTCCGGTAGACTCAAAAGCAAATTAGAAGCTATAGCAAGGGGAAGTACAGATCCTTACACAGCAGTAGAAAATTTGCTTAAAGATAGGGAGGTGTAATTAAAGATATGAAGATAGATCATGTAGGTATAGCAGTAGAAAGTCTAAAAGAGGCAGTTCCCTTTTATGAAAAAAAGCTAGGTTTAAAAAAGACAGCCGTAGAAACAGTAGCAGATCAGGGAGTAAAAATAGCATTTTTAAAGATTGGAGAAAGTAAATTTGAATTACTGGAACCTCTATCTAAAGAAAGCCCCATTGCCCGTCATATACAAAAAAGAGGAGAAGGAATTCAACATATAGCCTTAAGAGTCGATAATATAGAAAAAAAGATAGCCCAGATGAAAGAAGATGGAGTAACATTTCTTGCCGACAAACCCAGTAAGGGTGCAGAAGGAATGAAGATAATATTTATCCATCCCAAAGCAAGTAGTGGTGTATTAATGGAATTATGTGAACCACTGGATAAGGAGGATAATTAATGACAAAAGACAAAAAAAAGAAATAAAAAGAAAAAAAAGAGAAGATAAAACAGGGTGGAGGTAAACGAAGAATAGAAAAACAACATAAAAGAGGTAAACTAACTGCCCGAGAAAGGATAGATTATCTTTTAGATAATAACAGTTTCAATGAATTAAATATGTTTATCGCCAATAGAAGTAGTGACCTGGGGATGGACAAAAAAGAAGTACCTGGAGAAGGGGTAGTAGCCGGATATGGGACAATAGACGGTCGCCTTGTTTATGTATTTAGTCAGGATTTTACAGTTATGGGCGGTTCCTTAGGAGAAGCCCATGCCAAAAAGATAATCAATGTTATGGATAAAGCCTTAGAAACCGGATCCCCAATTATTGGTCTCAATGATTCCGGGGGAGCGCGTATTCACGAAGGAGTAGACGCCCTTGATGGTTATGGTGAAATATTTTACCGCAATACAATAGCCTCAGGAGTAGTACCCCAGATATCAGCAATTATGGGTCCCTGTGCAGGTGGAGCAGTTTACTCTCCAGCAATAACAGACTTCATATTCATGGTAGATCAGACCAGCCGTATGTTTATTACCGGTCCCGGAGTTATTAAGACAGTAACCGGAGAAGAACTATCAGCCGAAGAGCTGGGAGGGGCCATGACCCATAACAGCACAAGTGGAGTAGCCCACTTTATGCACGACAGTGAAAAAGAAAGCATGGATATGATAAAAAAATTACTGAGTTATATTCCCGACAACTATAAAGAACAGCCACCACAACAAAAAACAGAAGATAAAGCAAATAGACTGACAGAAAAACTAGAGGATATAGTACCTGCCGGGCCCAAAAAAGGTTATGATGTGCATCAGGTTATAGAAGAGGTTGTTGATAGGGGAAGTTTTTTTGAAGTCCACCCTCATTTTGCTAAGAATGGAGTTACAGGTTTTGCCCGTTTAAATGGCAGAAGTGTAGGGATAGTAGCCAACCAGCCCCAGCATTTAGCCGGTTGTCTTGATATAGATGCTTCAGATAAGATATCACGATTTATCCGTTTTTGTGACAGTTTCAATATTCCCTTAATTACCCTGGTAGATGTACCCGGTTATTTACCCGGAACTGATCAGGAATACGGAGGTATAATCCGTCATGGAGCCAAAGTATTATACGCCTATTCAGAAGCTACAGTACCCAAGATCACTCTAATTATGAGGAAAGGATATGGGGGAGCATATGTAGCCATGGGCAGTAAATCAGTCAGGGCTGATTTAGTATACGCCTGGCCAATTTCCGAGATAGCAGTAATGGGTCCCCAGGGAGCAGCCAATGTTATTTATAGAAAAGAAATAAAGAAAGCAGATAAGCCAGAACAAATCAGACAAAAGAAGATAGACGAATACAGGGACAATTTTGCCAATCCCTATATAGCAGCAAAAAGAGGGATGGTAAATGATATAATTGAGATCAAAAAAACAAGGATATCCCTGATAAATGGTCTGGAAATGTTAGTTGATAAAAGGAAAGATAACCCTGATAAAAAACACGGTAATATACCTCTTTAGGGGGTGGTTAACAATGGGTAAGTATTTAATAGCATTACAGCTGGCAGTTGTAGGTATGGGGACAGTGTTAATAACACTTTATGGTTTATCTTTATTTATCAGGTTAAACAGCAGGATTTGTAGTGGTAAAAGTAGTAATAAAAGCCCCAAAAAGCAGAAACAGGAAGAAAAAGCTAACATAGCAGATAATAAGGTAATAGAGAAAGGGATTTCAGCCAGCAAAGTAGCAGTTATTTCTGCAGCTATTTACAGCTATCTGGATAAAGAAGAGAGTAACTATCAGATAATATCGATAACAAGAAATAAAGCAAACTGGAAAAGATGAGGGGGGAGAGAAGGTAATGCGCAAATTCAAGATAAAAATTGATGGTGAAGAGTATGTGGTGGAAGTTGAAGAGATGGGTGCTGAAAAGAAAGGAAATGAACTGACAGCTTCCAGTAGCAAAGAAGGTCCAACCAGCACCGGCAGTTCTTTGACAACTAGAAGTAAAGCAAAGTCCAAAAAGAAGAGTCCCGAATCAAAATCACAGACAAATAAGACAAAAAATAAAGAAGAACTTACTGCACCCATGCCCGGTAAAATTTTAGCTATAAAAGTTAAGGAAGGCCAGCAGGTTAAAAAAGGTGATGTATTGATAATTCTGGAAGCAATGAAATTAGAAAATAATATAACAGCACCTTCTGGGGCCAAAATAAAAGAGATCAAAACTGAGGTAGGTCAAAATGTTGAAGCCGGTGAAATACTGATAAAATTGGAGTAGGGGGGAAATTATGTTAGAGAAAATATCAATCTTTTTACAGACAACAGGATATTACAATATAAGCTATGCCCAGATCATAATGTATATAATTGCTTTTGTTTTACTTTATTTAGCTGTAGTTAAAAAGTATGAACCCCTGCTTTTAGTACCTATAAGTTTTGGTATGTTGTTAACAAATCTACCCCTGGGAGGGTTAATGGCCGCTCCCCATGATGGTCAGATTGGTGGTTTACTTTATTATCTATACCAGGGTGTTAAACTTGGTATTTATCCCCCACTGATATTTATGGGTGTAGGTGCCATGACAGATTTTGGCCCCTTAATTGCCCAGCCGAAGACAATTTTACTCGGTGCTGCAGCACAATTTGGTATCTTTGCCACTGTTTTTGGAGCTATATTTTTAGGGTTTAGCCCTGCAGAGGCAGGAGCAATAGGTATTATTGGGGGAGCTGATGGGCCGACGGCAATATTTACTTCTACCCGTCTGGCACCACATCTTCTGGGACCGATAGCTATAGCGGCTTATTCATATATGGCCCTGGTACCCATAATTCAACCCCCGATAATGAAACTTTTGACAACTAAAGAGGAACGTATGGTAGAAATGGAACAGTTAAGAAAAGTAAGTAAAATAGAGAAGATAATTCTACCGATTGCTGTAACAGTACTGGGAGGTTTATTAGTACCTTCGGCCTTACCTCTGCTCGGTACATTAATGTTTGGTAATTTGATGCGTGAGGTAGGAGTAGTTGATAGGTTGCTTAAGACATCCCGTAATTCATTGATGAATATTGTGACCATCTTTCTGGGTATAACAGTTGGGGCTACAGCTAAAGCAGAGTCTTTTCTTAATCCAGAAACTTTAGGGATATTACTGCTGGGTTTAGTTGCTTTTAGTTTTGGTACAGTAAGTGGAGTTCTCTTAGGTAAATTAATGTATAGATTAAGTGATGGTAAGATAAACCCCCTGATAGGAGGAGCAGGAGTATCTGCCGTACCAATGGCAGCCAGAGTAGTACAAAAGGTGGGTCAAAAAGAAAATCCTTCAAATCATTTATTAATGCATGCAATGGGTCCTAATTTCGCAGGTGTTATTGGTTCTGCTATTGCAGCGGGAACTGTGATAGCTATTCTATCTTAATAAAATAAAATTAGTGGGGTGAAATTAAATTGACAAAAGAAGAATATAATCCTTATTTAGAATTACTATCTATTATTGATCAGGCTGGTAAAAATTTAGGATTAGAAGAAGATGATTATAAAATACTGAAACGTCCGGAGCGGGAATTAAAGGTTTCAATTCCTATAGAAAAGGATGATGGTAGTATAGAAGTTTTTGATGGTTACAGGGTCCAGCATAGTAATTCAAGAGGGCCTTATAAAGGAGGAGTTCGTTATCATCCTGCTGTTGATATTGATGAGGTTAGAGCATTGGCAGGTTGGATGACCTTAAAGTGTTCAGTTGTGGATATACCCTATGGTGGTGCTAAAGGTGGTATAAAATGTGATCCTTCTAAATTATCGCAAAATGAATTAAAAAAGATTACCCGTAGATATATAACAATGATTGAACCTTTAATTGGTTGTGATGTTGATATACCTGCACCTGATGTAAATACAAATGCCCAGATAATGAGCTGGATGTATGATACCTACAGTATGATTAAAGGTCATAACATGCCCTGTATTGTAACAGGTAAACCCAAGATTATTGAAGGTTGTAAAGCAAGACAGGGAGCAACCGGGCGGGGAGTTATGATAACTACAGAAAATTTATTCAATAAATTAGCTAAGGAACTTAAGGGTACCAGTGTAGCTATCCAGGGGTTTGGCAATGTAGGTATGATGGCTGCAGAATTACTGGCTGAAAAGGGATGTAAGATTGTTGCAGTTAGTGATGTATCTGGCGGACTTTATAACAGAGAAGGATTGAATATATCTAAACTAAAAGAATATTTAGGTTCAGAAAGAACACTGTTATCAGAATTTGATAAAAAAGGAGTTACACATATCTGTAATTCAGATTTACTCTGTATGGATGTAGATATCTTGATTCCTGCTGCTCTGGAAAATCAAATTACAGAAGAAATAGCTAAAAAGATTAAAGCAGATTATATTATTGAAGCGGCAAATGGTCCGACAACAACTGAAGCGGATAAAATACTCGCTGAAAGAGATATAATAATTTTACCTGATATTTTAGCCAATGCTGGAGGAGTTGTAGTTTCCTATTTTGAATGGGTACAGAATAAAGAATCAGTAAGGTGGGAAGATGAAGAGATTAATAGAAGGTTGAAGAAAATAATAACCAGAGCCTTTGCAGAAGTCTGGAAAGTGCATGAAGATAAACAGGTTTCCTTTAGAATGGCGGCATATATGGTAGCTTTAAAGCGTATTGTTGAAACTAAAAATATTAGAGGAATTTTTCCTTAATTAAAATATTTTGATTAAATAGCACTCTTAACCGGGTGCTATTTATCTATGTATACACGTATACATGGATAATAACTCTGATTTTCTTTACTTTTTAAAAATATATATTTATACTATTACTAATTTCACAATATTTATTATAAATTCTATTATAATAAATAAGCTATAATATTAAAATCAATTTGAGAATATGTGACTTTATTTGTATACACGTATTCATGGATTATGGTTAAGCGTATGGATTATTAGAGGAGGAATAAAATGTCAAAATCAGATTGTTATGAAGTAGTACTAAAACAGTTGGATGATGCAGCAAGGGTTTTAAATCTTGATCCCAAGATAAAGGAATTACTACAAGAACCCATGCGTACATTCAAAGTTTCTATTCCGGTAAGACTCGATGATGGCAGTATTAATATTTTTAAAGGATTACGCTGTCAGTATAATGATGTCCTGGGACCAACAAAAGGTGGAGTTCGTTTTCATCCCCAGGTTAATGAAGATGAAGTAAAGGCTCTTGCGGCCTGGATGACTTTTAAATGTTCTCTGGCTGGTATACCTTATGGTGGAGCTAAAGGTGGAGTTGAATGTAATCCCAAGGAAATGTCAGAGGGTGAACTGGAAAGATTAAGTCGTGGTTTTATAGAAGCAATTGCTCCAATCGTAGGTCCGCAAAAAGATATTCCTGCTCCTGATGTTTATACAGATGAAAAGGTTATGAGCTGGTTTATGGATCAATATTCTAAGATGAAAGGTGTAAACACTCCAGGATTGGTTACCGGTAAACCACTGGTTATAGGTGGTTCCTGTGGAAGACATACCGCTACAGCTAGAGGCTTAATGTATACTGTTCGTGAGGCAGCTAATGCTTTAGATATGGATTTAGAAGGAGCAACTGTTGTTGTTCAGGGTTATGGTAATGCCGGTAGTTATAGTGCTAAATTTTTACAGGAACTGGGATGTAAGATTATTGCAGTTAATGATTCCTGTGGTGGTGTTTATAATCCTGAAGGTATGGATGCTGTTGAATTAATGGAATTAAAAGAGCAGGAAGGATCAGTATGTAATTATTCATGTAAAGAAAGAATAAGTAATGAAGAGTTGTTAACACTTGATTGTGATATATTAATTCCGGCTGCTCTGGAAAACCAGATTACTGCTGAAGTTGCCAGAGATGTTAAAGCTAATTTAATTGTTGAAGCAGCCAATGGACCTACAACTCCAGAAGCAGATAAAATATTGAGTGAAAAAGGTATAATTGTTATTCCCGATATACTGGCCAATGCTGGTGGGGTAACAGTTTCTTACTTTGAATGGGTACAGAATTTATATAACTATTACTGGGAGAAAGAAGAAGTAGATAAAAAATTGGAAAAAATAATGGTAAGTGCTTTTAACAAAGTTTATGAAGCATATAATAAATATGAAGATGCTAATATGAGAATTGCTGCCTATATAGTTGCTATTGAAAGATTAAAAGATGCTATGGTAACCAGGGGTTGGGTAGTTGAATAAAGTTCTCAAAAAAATTAGTTTTTAGTTTAAATAATAATAATATTTTTTGCAGGGATGCTATTAAATTAGTATCCCTTTATTTTTTGTTATTCAACAAGGAAAAATAATATTAATCCCGAAGAATTAAAAAGGGGATAATAAGAAAAAGATATATTTCTATTATCGGAGGGATATTTCACACAAATCAGCAAATTTTATTTAAAGAAAGGATGATTATTATTAAAGCAGTAAGAGAATATTTATGGTTTAATACAGATAAGAGGGTAGAATTGATTAATATAACAAATAAAGTTAGACAGATAGTGACTGATAGTGATATTCAGGAAGGGCTTTGTCTTGTAAATGCAATGCATATTACAGCCAGTGTATTCATTAATGATGATGAACCGGGCTTACATGAAGATTATAAAAAGTGGCTGGAAGAACTTGCACCTCATGAACCTGTATCTCAATATGCCCATAATGGCTTTGAAGATAATGCAGATGCACATTTAAAAAGGCAGGTTATGGGGAGAGAAGTAGTAGTAGCAATTACTGAGGGGAAGTTAGATTTTGGTCCCTGGGAACAAATATTCTATGGGGAATTTGATGGTCAGAGGAAAAAGAGAGTTTTGGTAAAGGTAATAGGTGAATAAAATTGATTGCAATTGAAAAAATAGTTGCTTCTTTTCTTACCTTGCCGGGAATATTTCTTGTTGCTCAGGCTATTATAATGATTTATCTTATTATAAAAAGCAGGGCATTTTTTGTAAAACTGATAGCAGTTATTACTTTTATCATTATGCTCATTACTTTTACAGGTCTCGGAGCCAGGTTTTTAGTATTTCCCCTGGAAAATTATACAGTCTATGATATGGATTTTTATAATAAGAGTTATCCCATAGTAATTTTGGGTGGTGGTATTAAATATGGTGTGGGTCCTGAAGGAGCAGAATTAAGTTCTATAAGCTTGCAGAGGTTGACCAGAGGTTATATGTTATATAAAAAATTAGGTGGAGTGATTATTCCTACCGGTGGCATAGGTGTCGGGCATGGGAAAATTGCAGAAGCAGATGTAGCGGGTAGATGGTTGCAGGAAATGAATGTAGCAGAAGAAGATATTGTTCTGGAAAAACAGGCTAAAACAACATATGAAAATGGAATTTTTGTTAAGCAATGGCTGCAGGAAAACAGATATGATAAAATATATCTAGTTACATCTGCTGTTCATATGGCCCGTTCAATGGCCGTTTTTAAAAACATTGGTATAGATTTGATACCTGTTCCGGCAGGTTATATGTATAATCATAAACTGGGTTGGCTTGATTATCTCCCTAATCGAGGTGCTCTAACAGCTAATATGAGTGCCCTGCATGAATGGATAGGTATAATATGGTATAAAATTAATAATAGATTATAGAATAAAATATATTGGAGTTAACAATAATTGAAAGAGGTGAGGATGGTGGGAGCAGATTTACATATACACTCAACTTATTCTGATGGTAGTTATACACCTTTTGAATTAATTAAAAAGGCCAAGAAAAAAGAGATTACAACTATTGCAATTGCTGATCATGATACAGTTGCAGGGGTAAGGGAAGCAATAATTGCTGGAGAAAAAGAAAATATAGATCTTATACCTGCGATAGAACTTTCTACATTTCGAGGGCAGGCGGAAATTCATATCCTTGGTTATTATATTGATTATAAGGATAATAAATTACTTGCCAAAATAAAGGAAATATTTGCAGCTCGCTTAAATAGAGCTCGTAAGATGGTAAAACTTCTTAATGAAAACGGAGTAAATATTACTTTTAAGCAGGTTAAAAATATAGCTGGTGATGATTATATAGGTAGACCTCATATAGCCAGAGCGATGGTGGAAGCAGAATATATAGAAGAGATGGGTGAGGCTTTTACGGATAATTATATTGGTAATGGTGGTCAGGCCTATGTTCCGAAATATAAAATCTCCCCACAAGAAGCTATCAGGATAATTAAAAATGCAGGTGGGATTCCTGTACTTGCCCATCCAATATTTATTAATCATGGGCAACCTATGAACTTTGCTGATATAAAGGGTTTAGTGGAACATGGTTTACAGGGAATTGAAGTATACCATTCAAAACATAATGCTAAAGATAGTAAATACTATAAAAAAATAGCTACAGAATTAGATCTACTTATAACCGGTGGCTCTGATTTTCATGGAGAAAATTCACCGGGAGTAGAAATTGGTAATATTATTCTAAAGGATAAATATGTTAATCAATTGAATAATTTTTAGTTTGAAATTAATACTAGACAAAGTATTTTATTTCCGCTTCAGGAAGATATTTGTTTATATTTTTTTGCAGGTGGTTTTCAATTTTGTTTCTTGTTTCTTTGGGATAGACGTATTTTCCATAACCGAATTGGCCGTATTTAAACTGTCGTGCTTCTTTATTCATAGGTAACTCTGTCCGTGGGTAGGCCTTTTTAATAACCTTTTTAGCACTTTCTGTAAACCGGTGGGTAATTAATTCAAAGGTAATATCCTGGCCTTCAGTTGCAAGTATCTCTTTAATATTCTTTATAACCTGTATGTATTCTTCTTGCCAGTTATCATAGATAAATATAGGTGCAATTAAAAACCCTGTTTTATAGTTTGCTTCTTTTACTTTTTTTGCTGCTGCTAATCTTTCCTTGAGATCAGGGGTGTCAGGTTCAAATTTTTTTATAGCATATTTACTATTAAGACTAAATCTGAATTCTGTGTGATTTTTATGTTCTACAGTAAGCAGAGAATCTATATCTGTAAATTTTGTTACAAAACGAAACCGTCCCAGTTTTTCTTGAGCAAAATAGTTTATAGTTTTGGCCAGAGAGCCGGTCCATTTTTCTAAAGGTAGGGGATCAGAATTAGCAGATCCCTCAAAAACTGTTATTTCCGGCTGCCGTTTATTTATATATTTTTTTGCCTTTTTTAATATTTCTTCTATATTAACATAAATTTTTATATAGGGATTTTTACCTTTTCTGGTATGTAAATAACAGTATTGACAGTTAGCAGGACAGCCACTAATAAGTGGAAGTTGATAATGAGCTGATGGTTTACAGCTTTGAAATTTGCTTAGTGAGCGGACAGATACTATTATTGTTTTTTTAGCCCTATGAAATTTCTTTTTAAAAGAAACATCATAATCAAAAGGGAAGGGGCCGCGGGTAGATATAATATGGACTTTGCTATCTTTTTTAGAAAATATACTCTCTAACTTTTTTCCCAGGGGATATTCAAGGGCATTTTTTCTTATTAGGACTGTTTGTGGTTTAAATACAGGCATAAAATCATCTCCGTTAATAATATTAACATAAATGAGGAGTTTTATTTAACAATATTCATTTTTGTGTTATAATAATTAGTAAATTATTTTTAGGGGAGATTTTATGGAAAATATAAGTGAAGGTTCAAAATCATTATTAAAAGAAATAGGTAATACTCCTTTAGTGAAAATTAAAACTGGAGATTATGCAGCTAATGCTAATATATATGCTAAATATGAGGCATTAAATCCCGGTGGTAGTATAAAGAGTCGTACTGCTTACTGGATGATTAAACAGGCTATAAAAAGAGGGGACATTGATGAAGATACTGTTTTACTGGAAGCAAGTAGTGGGAACCAGGGTATAGGTTTAAGTTTGATAGGTGCGATAATGGGCTTAAAGGTTAAAATCATAATGCCTGAAAGTATGAGCAAAGAAAGAAGATTACTGATAAGAGCATATGGTGCTGAAGTAATACTTAGTCCTGTTTATGAAGATATAGGTAAAACAATTGAAAGTGCACGTACTATAGCAAGAAATATGGCTAAAGAAGATGATAACATCTACTGGGTTAGACAATTTACAAATCATGATAATAGTGATGCTCATAGACTTTTTACATCTCAAGAGATAATTGCCCAGGTTCCTGAAGCTATTGATGTTTTTATTACCGGTATTGGTACTGGAGGTACAATCACTGGTATAGGTGAGGTGTTAAAAGAAGAGTATCCTGATTGTAAGGTTGTAGCAGTAGAACCAGAAAAAGCAGCATTTTTACAGGGGGGATTTTTAGGTCACCATATTCAGGAGGGTATTGGTGATGGTGTGGTTCCTGAAATTTTAAATACTGATATTATTGATGATTTTGTTACTGTTAGTGATAAACAGGCATTAGAAACATCTCAAAAGTTAGCGAGTAATGAAGGTCTATTTGTAGGAATTTCTTCGGGCTCCAATATCTATGCTGCTAATCAGATTGCCAAAAAGTATAGTGATATAAAATCTATTGTTACAGTTTTACCTGATAGTGGTGATAGGTATTTCAGTAGTGATTTGCTGGAAAAATTAAGTTAATAATAAAAAATATTACACAAAGGAGTGATAATATGAAATTTTTTATTGACACAGCAAATTTAGATGATATTAAAGAGGCTGCCAGTATAGGAGTTATAGATGGAGTAACTACAAATCCTTCCCTGGTGGCAAAAGAAGATAATGTTGATTTTCATACCAGAATAGAAGAAATTTGTGAGGTTGTTTCTGGTCCAGTAAGTGCAGAAGTTATAAGTCTGGAAACAGAGGGAATGGTTTCAGAAGCACGTAAACTATCAAAACTTGCTGACAATGTAGTTATCAAAATACCAATGACAATAAATGGATTAAAAGCGGTCAAGATACTTAATAAAGAAGATATTGATACCAATGTTACATTAATTTTTTCTGCTAATCAGGCTTTACTGGCTGCTAAAGCTGGAGCTACTTTTGCAAGTCCCTTTATGGGAAGATTAGATGATCGGGCTCATGAAGGTGTTGACCTGGTTAAAGAAATAACGACCATTTATGATAATTATTGTATTGATACAGAAATAATTGCTGCCAGTGTCAGAAGCCCTCTTCATGTAAAAAAGGTTGCTCTGGCAGGGGCAGATATTGCTACTATTCCTTATTCTGTAATTAAACAGATGTCAGAACATTCCTTAACAGATATAGGTATCGAGAGATTTTTAGATGACTGGGAAAATGTATAATTTAGATTTTAAGAAAGTGGCCAGTGAATTTTTGCTGGCTTTTTTTCTATATAGATGTTGATTGATAGATTATTCACATATTAAGAAATAATTGTATTTTATCTTTTTTGTTATTTGCGTTATAATAATAGTAAAATCATTTAAGGGGATGTTATTGATGAGAAGTATATTTGGATTCATTAAAATTTTTAGGTTTTTAAGGGATAATAATGTAAAATGGAGCAAGAAATTGTTATTACTTGCACCAATTATATATTTGTTTTTACCTTTTGATCTCATCGGTGATTTTTTCCCCCTGGCGGGTCAACTTGATGATGTCGCTGTTTTTATTGTTATGTGGCCTATCTTAAAAAAATTACTGTCTGATTATGAATCTGGTAATTATACAGGTAAGAATATTAATAAGAAACAATATAAGGATGCAGTTGATATTGATAAAAATGATTATGAAGTAAAATAACAAAAGGCTTTTAAACCCAAAAGGGCTAAAAGCCTTTTGTTCATAATCTATAGCAGCGAATTTTTTATCTTAAACAGCCAAGAAATCTTCATCCAAACGATTGCATTAACTGGTGATAAATTGGCTATTTTAAGTTTCTAAAGAGAAATCATTAAGCAATTACCCACACTTAGACCAACCACAGTTACGGCAGACAACACATCCACCTTCATGTTCCAGTTCAAAACCGCACTCCGGACAGACACTTTTATTTTCATCTGGATTGTGTTTATTCTGCAAGTTTTCACTTAATTTTTTTGCTTTATTTTCATCTTCCAGAAAGGAATGCTTTAACTTACCATCTCCGGTATATTCCATATAGGCCTCTATTGCCCGGCCAATAGCATCTGGACAGGATAAATTATTAACATCTTTACGCATCATTGCTGCTTCACAGCGGATACCTTTAAGTTGTTCAGTAAGTTCAGATGTAGGTACACCACTGCGCAGGGAGAGTGAGACAAGTCTACTGATGGCTTCTGATTGGGCATGGCAGCCTCCACCTTTACCTGTTGTTGTAAATACTTCACATATACCCCGGTCATCAGAGTTGATAGTAATATATAACTTTCCACAACCAATTTTATGTTTTTCAGTAGTACCAATAGTAACCTGAGGGCGTGATCTCTTACCTTCTTCAGGATTATTTTTACTGCCTTCATTTTCATCTTTTTTAGTTTCCAGGACCTGTTTAGATCTACTACCATCTCTATAAATTGTAACTCCTTTACACTTTAAATTGTAAGCCATAGAGTATACATCTTTAACATCATTTACAGTAGCCTGATTACGGAAATTAACGGTTTTACTTACTGCATTATCTACACCCTGTTGAAAGGCAGCCTGCATTTTAATATGCCATTCAGGACTAACATCATGGGCGGTAACAAATGCTTGCCTGACATCTTCCGGGATTTCTTCCATGTGTTGAATAGAATTATTGTGAGCAATTTTAGCCATTAGCTTTTCACTATAAAAACCCCTATCCCGGGCAATTTTTTCAAAAATGGGATGAGTTTCAATTAGTGTATCATCAAGGACATTACGCTCATAATTAATTGCAAATAATGGTTCTATACCACTACTGCAACCCCCGATAATACTGATAGAACCTGTAGGTGCTATCGTAGTTGTAGTAGCATTACGCATTGGACCATCATAGATACTACCTTCTATAGCAGGGAAGGAACCCCTGTCTTTAGCAATACTTGCTGATTCATCATGAGAAATTTCATTGATGTAGGACATTACTTTTTTACCCAGTTCTACCGCTTTTTCACTATTATAGGGTATACCCAGCTGTATTAAAAGATCACTCCAACCCATAACACCGAGACCGATCTTACGGTTCTTTTTTACCATTTCTTCATCTCTTTCTCTAAATCTTCCTGGGTAGTATAAT
>CAYRVO010000015.1:0-13378 GCA_964427565.1 uncultured Halanaerobiales bacterium
ATCTTAACAAGATTAAAATTTTGATCAATATTTCCATAGGGAACTGTAGTCCCTTTATCTCCCATGGGAGTCATTGGAGAAAACTGGCCCCCGGTCATACCATAAATTTGATTATTAAATAGAATAACTGTCATCTCTACATTTCTACGACAGCCATGAATCAGATGATTACCACCAATTGCTGTTCCATCACCATCACCAGTTATTACTATAACATTTAATTCCGGATTTGCCAGTTTGATACCGGTAGCAAAAGGAATTGCTCTACCATGAGTTACATGTAAGGTATCAAAATCAAGATATCCTGAAGCTCTGCCTGAACAACCTATACCAGAAACTACTACAGTTTTATCCGGATCATAACCTGCCTGATCAATTCCACGGACAATATTGGCAAGAATAGTTCCATGACCACATCCGGGACACCATATATGTGGTAGTTTGTCTTCTCTTAAATATTTATAAATATCTATATCCATTATTTAACCCCCTTAATCCGGTTCAAAATCTCTTCCGGCTTGATAAGGGTACCATCATACTTATTTACCCCTACTACATCAGCCAGGGCACAGGCATTTCTTTCCACTTCTATTATTAACTGCCCCATGTTCAGTTCTGGTACAATGATTGTATCTACCCCTTCTGCCAGTTCTTTAATTCTTTTTTCTGCAAAAGGCCAGATAGTTTTTAACTTCAACCAACCAGCATTTATACCCTCTTTGCGCGCCTCATTTACTGCACTTATTGCTGAACGAACTGTTGAACCATAAGCCAGAACAACAATATTATCTTCAGGCCTAATATCTTCTTCTATCATAATAATATCATCAAGGTTATCATTTATTTTAGCAAATAATCTATCCATTAATTCTTTTGATTGTTTACCTTCCCCCATTGGAAAACCGGTTTTATCATGATATAGTCCGGTTGTGTGATAGCGATAGCCATCACCATAAGCAGGCATCGGAGGAATATTATCCTCTGTCTGTTCATAGGGATTAAACTCTTCTGGTGATACCTGAGGTTTCTTCCTGTTAACATTTTCAACATCTTTTGCTTCAGGTAATACAATATTTTCCCTCATATGACCAACTATTTCATCTAAAAATAACAAGACAGGAGTCCTATATTTTTCAGCAAAATTAACAGCTTTTACAGCCAGATCAAAGGATTCCTTTACCGAAGATGGGCTGAGACAGATTATTGGATGATCTCCGTGTGTTCCCCAGCGGGCCTGCATAATATCACCCTGAGAAGGTGAAGTAGGTAATCCTGTTGAAGGTCCAACCCTCTGTACATTAACAATAACACAGGGGGCTTCTACCATAACACCCAGACCCAGGTTTTCCTGTTTTAATGAAAATCCGGGACCACTGGTAGCGGTAACCACTTTCTTACCACTTAAGGATGCTCCAATTACACAAGCCATACTTGCGATTTCATCTTCCATCTGGATAAATTTACCGCCACGACGAGGCAACTTTTCAGAAAAACCTTCTGCTATTTCTGAAGCAGGTGTGATAGGATAACCCGCAAAAAATTCAACCCCTGCCGCCAGAGCTCCTTCTACAACAGCTGCATCACCCTGTAACAGTTTCTTCTTCACTATTTTCCACCACCTTTAAAACAAAATCCGGACAGCTCAATTCACATCTGTTACAACCAATACAATCCTCACCATTAACAATCTTAATTTCCGAAGATTCCAGTGCCAGTACATCCATCGGGCAAACCATGACACAGATGCCACAGGCTTTACACCAATCAGGATGTAAAATCTTAACTTCACCTTTTTTTGCCATCGAATCAATCCCCTTTGAATTTTTTATATATATTCAAATAAAACTTATTGATATATCTTATTAAATTTATTCGCTATTGGATATAATTCACCTCTAGCAAATTTTTTTGTTTTATCGCATAATTTTGTTATTATTATTTATCAGTCGCAAAATTTTAATATTTGTATTCTATTTGTAAAAAAACAATGCTAATCTATAACATTAATTCACTTTAATTGTACATAACACAAAATTATTATCAAGAGATAATTTTTTCCACAAAAAAAATACAGGCCAATTGCTGACCCGTATCTTGCTTACAATATTTAGAAATTTTAATATTCCTATATCTCCCCTTTTCCCAGTATTATATAAGAATGGGAACTATATATTCTTACACTTTTATACTAATTTTCTCAGATTAAATTCTTTTTCTCCCATTATACCATCTGGCTTATAAATCATTACAATTATTAAAAATACTGCCAGTAATACCTGGGCCAGACCAAAAAGAGGTGGTAATTTATAACCAAATATCATTAAACCTTCCTGAACAGGCTGTAAAACTTCTACAACTGCTGTTATAACTGCAGCTCCAATAATTGAACCACTTATACTGGCACTACCACCTACAATTAGCATCATAACTATTTGAAACAAAAAGGTTAGATCAAAAGAAGATGGACTAATAGTCAAAATTAAATGGGTCCAAAGTGCTCCACCGACACCGGTAAAAAAAGCACTAAACATAAAAGCAAAAGCTTTATATTTGGGAAGATTTATGCCGAGCGCTTCTGCCAGGCCTTCATCTTTACCAATTGATCGTAGTGCTCTACCATATTTTGAAGTCATCAATGTCCAGACTAAATATATTAATATACCCACTATACCATATATCCACCAAATATTTGTATAAGGAGGAACCCCTCTTAATCCTGTAGAACCATTAGTTAAAAAACGGAAGTTTTCCGAAAGATTAATCATAATTGCACTTATACCCATTGAAGCAAGAATAAAATAATGTCCCTTTAACCTAAAGGCAGGTAACAAAAATATTACACCAATTAGCATCGCCACAGTACCTGCAACAATAAGAGCCGGTATAAACGGTAACTGTAAAGTCTCTAACCACTGTGGTAATGACAGTTCTTCAGCCTTGAATTTAACCGGTAATGTAACAAGTGCTGTTGCATAACCTCCGGCCAACATTAATCCTCCATGCCCCAGCGAAAAAATATTTGTATATCCATTAGTAATATTAAGACTTAATGTAAGTAATACATTTATTCCAAATAATAAAACCAGACGATGATAATACCCCGCCAGAAATTTATTTGCCAGTAGCAATAATATAGCAATTATAAGTAAACCGACAACTACTAATTTAGTTAACTTTTTATCTTTATTATTTATCATGATTATCCTACTCCCATTTCCTGTTAGATTTAAATAATCCTGAAGGTTTAACAAATAGAATTACAAATAAAATCATCCAGACAAAAAGTGGTCTGAAACCTGAAAAAGCTGGCGGCAGAAAAGCAACAAATAATATTTGACCGATTCCAATAATAAAACCACCAACAGCAGCTCCTGCTATATTACCTACTCCACCGAGAACAGCGGCAATAAACCCATTCAGCCCGGGCAAATACCCCATAGAAGGCTGGATACTACCGTACTGTAAACCCCAGGCAACACCAGCTATAGCAGCCAGAGCAGAACCAATAACAAAAGTAGCTAAAATTACAATGTTACTATTAATACCCATTGCTTCAGCAGTAGTTTTATTATAGGAAACACCCCTCATCGCTATTCCCAGATCAGTATTTTTTACAAATAAATATAAAACAACAGTTATTATTATTGTAATTATAAATATAGCAATATTCAAATCAGAAATTAATATATTATTAACAAAATGTATACCCTGCAAAAATTCGGGTTTGGGAAAAGATTTAGATCTGCTGCCCAAAAACATAATAAACAAACTTCTGATACCGAAAGATGCAGCAAAAGAAGTAATTAATAATGTGATATCCCCTGATCCACTTACAGGTCTATAGCAAAATTTCTCCAGTAAAATACCTACTATTACAGAAGCAATTATTGCCAGCGGCAAAGCCAACCAGAGTGACATACCCATAAATGACATAGCAAAATAAGCTGTAAAAGCACCAATCATAAAAACTTCTCCATGGGCAAAGTTGATTAAGCCCATAACTCCATAAATCATTGTGTAACCTACTGCCAACAGTGCCAGCATACTTCCCATGCTTAAAGCATTTATTATCTGCTGCAGAATATATGTTATAGATAAATTCAATTTTCTTCCCCTTTCTCTAATTCACTCAATATTATGTGATCCCCAGATAAGTTTTCTTTATATAATCATTATCTTGCATTTCATCTGCATTACCATTAATAGCTATTCTACCTTTTTCCATTACATAAGCACGGTCAGATAGTTTTAAAGCTAAATTAACATTTTGTTCTACAAGTAAAATAGTAGTACCTTTTTCATTTATTGTCTCCAGAGTAGAAAAAATTTGTTCCGCAATCAAAGGTGCTAAACCCAGTGATGGCTCATCGAGTAACAGCAAATCAGGTTCCTGCATTAAAGCCCTTCCAATTGCTAACATCTGCTGTTCTCCACCTGAAAGTGAATCTGCTTCCTGTTTGCTCCTCTCTTTAAGACGTGGGAATAACTTATAGACATCATTAAGCCTGGGTTGAAATTTATCACCGGGAATACTATAAGCCCCAATCCTCAAGTTCTCATAAACAGTTAGATTTCCAAATACTTCTCTACCTTCAGGTGAATAACCTATACCTCTTCTCACTATCTGATGAGAATTCAAACTACTAATATCTTTATTTTTAAATCTAATACTACCCCTGGTCGGTGTTAATATACCCAGAATAGATTTTAACGTAGTCGATTTTCCAACCCCATTAGATCCCACAATAGTAACAATTTCACCTGTTTTTACATCTATAGAAATAGAATCAAGAACCTGAACCTTACCATAGCCTGCATTAATATTATCTATTATAAGTAACTTATTATCGTTATTATCACTGTGTTTATCTTCCATTACAAGTTCTCTCCCTTCAACCTTAAATCAGGCTGTATATTCTGTACCCAGATATGCTTTAATTACCCTATCATTATTTTGTATTTCTGCAGCTGACCCTTGAGCAATCTGATTACCCTGATCAATGACAACAATCCTATCGCAAATACCCATAATAACTCTCATATCATGTTCAACCAAAATTATACTAATTCCCAGCTCATTTCTCACCCATTTTATGATTTCAACCAGTTCATTTGTCTCAGCCGGATTCATGCCCGCCGTCGGCTCATCAAGTAAAGCGATTTCAGGTTTCATAATAAGCGCACGAGCAATATCTACTTTTCTCTGAATTCCCGGAGCTAAATCATCAACTACATGGTCGCGATATTCAATAATATTAAAGTTTCCCATCATTTTATCAATTTCCTTATTATATTCAAATTCAGTAGAAGTAAATTTATCAGTACGAAAAATCATATCAAAAATACTGTAATCTTCACGTATATGAAAGGCAGCACGCATATTTTCAGCAACAGTTAACCCATCCATTAATCTAATATTCTGGAAAGTACGCGCAATACCTGTGTTGGTAACTTCATCAGGTGATAAGCCAGTAATCTTATCGTTTTGGAAAATAATATCTCCTTCTGTAACTGGTAATGTTCCACTTATTAAATTAAAAGTAGTAGTCTTCCCTGCACCATTGGGACCTATTAAACCAAGTATCTCTCCCTTATTAAGATGTATTGTAAGATCGGAAACAGCGGTTAAACCACCAAATTTTTTAGTTACATTTTCTAATTTTAATATCCTCTCCATAATTTAATTCCCCTTTTAAAAAATATAATCTACCATTTAATACAAAGGAGAACGCGGATCCAAAATGACCCGCGTATCCCCAGTTATTTAATTGACCTAGATCATTTACAATTCAAAGTCTTCAGGCTGCATAATTTTAAGAAATACCCTTTTACCATCCTGAACCTGTTTGAATACTACCGGTTTTACTGGAGGTTTATTAGGCTGATAGTTTATTGGTATAATCAGATTATCAAACTGATTATTCATTAATGATTCCTGTATAGCCTGTCTTTTACTCTGAAGATCCATTGAATTCCATTCAGACTCATCTATTTTGCTAATAGCCTGTATAATTAATTGAGCCGAATCAAAACCAAGTCCCTGGAATCCGCCCGGTTCCACACCATTACGTTCTTTATATTCTTTTATAAACATATCCGCTGTTTCAGTCATAGTTGCTTTAGTAGAGAAGTGAGTAGATATTACTGCTCCCTCCACAGCATCTTTACCTACATTAACAACTTCTTCATAATCCCCTGCATCTGGAAATACTATTTGAGCATCTATACCAAATTGTCTTGCCTGTTTAGCAATTACAGGAGCATCCTGGGGAAGAGGAGGAACAATAAATAGTGCATCTATTTCATAGTTCCTTATCCTTGTCAGCTGAGCACTGAAATCCTGGTCACCTGTCTGATATTTTTCTTCTACAACAATTGCATCCGAATCACCAGTAAATTTCTCAAATGCTTCAGTAAAATATTCCGCAAGGGTTAAACTATAGTCTGCATTTGCATCCTTTATAATAGCTGCTTTTTTACAGTTCATTGTATTTGCCAGATATTTTGCCAGAGCACGTGCCTGCGCATCATCACCAAAAGGTGTCATAAATACATAATCTGACATAGCAGCAATAGAAGGAGTAGTTGCTGTAGGATCAATTAATACTGCTTTATGATTGGTAAAAATAGGTTCTGCAGCAGATAGATAATTAATATCGGCAGGTCCTATCCCTGCTACAACACCTTCTTCTTCCATAAGTCTAATGGAAGCATTGGATATTACTGTCTGTTTACTCTGACCATCAATATTTATTAATTCAAGTTTTGAGCCATTAACTCCACCATCTTCATTTGCCATATCTACAGCCAGTTGAGCACCTTTTAGGATTAGTTCTCCCGCTGGTCCAAGAATTCCAACCATACTGGAAATTTCACCAATTTTAATTGTATTACCGGCTCCTGCTACACCTGTCATTGCTAAAACCATAGTCATTATTAAAACAAAACTAGTTATTTTTTTGAACATTTAAAATCCTCCCTGCTTATATTATTTATTAAATGTTAAATTGAAATTATTTAATGATTTTTTGCTAATTCTCATTCGTGCAGTTTTCTGTGGATCAACTACCTGACATATCTGTACATCACAAATCAAACTCATCAACATGGCAATTTCATTGGCCGATAAAGATATCCTGTTTTCTAGAAACTTAAACATATCATCTGAGGCTTTTTCAACAGCCTTATCCACTGTAGAAGCAGATGCCACAGTATAAAAAGCATCATCATCTTCAACCATTGGATTCTCAATTTTTACATCTTTAACAATTTTTACTTCTACTGTCACTTCTCCTGCAATTTCTACTCCACATATAACTACTTCTCCATCTCCCATAACAGCATGTAAATCCCCCATAGCCAGTAATGCACCCGGTACATTTACAGGAAAATAAACATCTGTACCTTCTCTTATAACCTTATTATCCATATTTCCCCCATGTGCACCCGGAGTTCCACACGGTATATCCTTATCTTTCGGGGCAACACCAATAACACCTATCATGGGGTTCAAGGGGAGTTTAATTTTATCATTGAAAATAGCCCTGTTGTCTTTTATTTTTATCAATTTTGTTTCAGGGCCAGTCAAAAATTTTGCCAGCAGACCATTTTCAGGGATAGTAGTCATAGCTCCCGTATCATCCAGATTGATTTTTTTAATACTGACTTTAAGCACATCACCTATATCTGCACCCTTAATCTTTAATGGGCCTGTGGCAGGATTTATTTTATCCCAATCAAGTGAATCCAGAATCATATCCTCTGACTTAATTTGACCCCCAAAACAATCTTCGGTTTTAAAAATAACTTCATCTCCAGAATTGCATTCTACCACGGGTTCATTATCAGGCGACATATTGTAGACTACTGTATCTGACTTTATTATCATATTTCACCTCCTTATCCTAATTAAAAAGGCTAAATTAGATGGATTAGTTTTTTTATAAAATACAAATTTTTATGTATTACATATTATAATGAACAGATAATTCTCACAATAATTAATACATGCAATAAATATACCATATTAAATAACGGCTAAAATCGCCAATATTTACATTAAATATAGCTGCACAAAAAATAAATAGGATTATTAAAAATCTAATTCATAAATAATCCCATTTATAATGATAATGAACCTTATTAAATATTATAATTCAACAAAATAATAAAAAATCCTCCTTAATATTATCGATTTCAAATACTGTTATTTTTTTCTATTTTCTGTTTTATAGCTTATATATTAATAAAACCTTTTTCCTTTAAAAAATTAATCCCCTTATCAGTCATTTTATTACCCGCTCTACCTTTTCTGATGATAATATAATTTTTATCAGCAAGTTCCTGTATTAAATCCCTTATTTCCATTTCCGATATTTTATAATACAATTTATTAAAAGCCGCTGTTAAACTCCTGCGTCCTGTACTCTTTTCCTGTTTTTCAAGCTGATAAAGTAATTTTAACAATAAATTTTGTCCTTTATGCTTTTTATCAACATAGTATTCTTTTTTCTTTAAATATGAGGGTATATCAGCTAAAGATAAAATATTATCCGAAATTGTAATCATATATTCCAATACATTTTTTAATTCTCTAACATTGCCAGGCCAATCATAATTTGAATAAAATATTTCAAAATCTCTCGTGAATTTCCTCTTACTATTCCAGCGAGAAAGAAAATGTTTAATTAACAAAGGAATATCTGCTTTTCTATCCGTAAGTGAAGGCATTTTAATCTGAAATACATTAAGTCTGTAGAAAAGATCTTCTCTAAATTTACCATCTTTTACACTGACAAGCAGATCCTTATTACTGGCAGCAATCAAACGAACATCTACCGTAATAACTGAACTACCACCAACTCTGATAATTTCTTTTTGTTCTATAGCCCTCAATAATCGGGCCTGTAGATTTATCGGTAAATCTCCAATCTCATCCAGAAAAAGAGTGCCTCCATCAGCTCTTTCAAAAAGACCTATTTTCCCACCTTTTCTGGCTCCTGTAAAAGCCCCTTCTTCATAGCCAAAAAGCTCCGATTCAAGTAAATTTTCCGGCAAAGTAGCACAATTTATAGCTACAAAAGGCCTGTCTTTGCGGGGAGAATAATTATGTACTGCTCCGGCAAATATCTCTTTACCTGTCCCACTATCTCCCTGCAACAATACGGTAGAATCAGAAGCAGCTACTTTTTTACCTATTTCCTGGGCTCTTTTCAAAGCATCATCCTGACCGATAAGATCTGAGAATTTATATTCTGTGTTATAACCCTTACCTACAATTTTCTTGTGTATTTTTTGCTGTACCTCTACCATCTCCCGGTAAGGATTAACAACAATAATCTTTCCGTAAAAATGACTATCAATCTTAATGTTTTTAATAGTTACTACCAGAGCCTGACCCTGATAATCAATCAGCTTGTCATTTTTATCAACTTTAGAAAGAATAATATCTTTCAGCTTTCTGTTTTGAATAATATCACTTATACTTTTTCCTATTAACTTTTCGGGCGGTAATTTCAAAATATCTTTGACTTTATCATTCACCAGTTCAATATGGTGCTGGGCATCACTGATAATAACACCACCTGACAGCTCATCGAGCAATAGCTGCCATTGATTAAGAAGCACACGTCTATTTTCCCAGCCGTATTCAAAACCATACCAAAAAGTCGGAACTTTAAGCATATACTTTTTGATTATTTTTTCGGATTCTATATTGTCCACACGTAAAATAGATAATATGTCAACAACATTAGAAATATCAAATACTCTGTTACCTATTAAAATAACCTCTGCCTCCAGACCTGAAGGCAAAAAATCATAGGGTTTAGTTTCGGGCACAATAATATATTCAACATCTTGTGGATAATTCTGTTTTCCCTCATAATAAGGGTAAAAATGTATATTGGTAACACCCAGCTGATAAATAAGGGCCATTGTTTCATTGGCCATATATTGATTAATATTTGTGACCAGGGCCTTTTTACCCTCAGGAATATTTTTGATTTTTTTGAGGGCACTCCGGGTTATAGTTCTCTTCATCATCAAAGTAGGAGCCTCACACTTAATAATATTTATAAGCCTATTTAATATTTCTGGATCCGTATATAAAATTAAGTCAGTATCATATATTGGAGGAACAGGTTCCATATCTGGATTGCGGTAATCTATTATAAAAAGATCATTAAATATCTTTTCAAGTTCATTCTCAAAAAATACTGAAACCTGCTCATCTATAGCCAGAATTGTAATCTTTTTTTTCATAATATCGCTCCTTTCCTATAATCATATCATAAGTTGACTTATTGGGAAAGAAATATTATCAAATTATTTTAATCCCAATATAATACAAACATTTTCTTTATATAGTAATCAAGCATAGCAAATTATAAGTAACTTATAATCCCATAATAGCTTTTTATAAAATATATTTTTCCCCTTTATTATCTGGAAATAGTGGGAAGATAACAGTAAGCTATCATAGCTAAATTGACATGAATTATCTCATAACAATATCACAAACTAACACTGTGGTACAATATATGCAATTATATATTTGTAAATTTCAGCAATATAAAAAGGAGGATATTTATGTTCAATAATTATAATGAAATGGCTGATTTTATTGAAACAAATAACATCAGAATGTTAGATTTCAAAATACCTGAATTGACAGGTAACTGGAGGCATTTGACTATCCCGGCTTCTGCTCTTAGCCGCGAATTGTTTAAGGAAGGATTTGGATTTGATGGTTCAAACTATGGTTACAAATCAGTAGAAACAAGTGATATGGTATTTATACCCGATCAGACAACTGCATTTATGGATCCCTTCTGGGAAAAACCGACCCTCAGTTTTCTCGGTAATATTCACGAAATCAATGGAACAGAAGAAAAACAGTATATAAATGATTCACGAATAATCCTTGAACAAGCCCTTAACTACATGCAAAAAGAAAATATTGCAGATAGTTTTATTCTGGGACCAGAATATGAATATTATATTCTCAATAATATAAGTTACTGGAATAAAGCACATAAATCCGGTTTTACAATAGATTCAAACCAGGGACACTGGCATAATGGAGATAATGATAATAATAGTGGTTATAAAGTAAAGAAAAAAGATGGCTACCACAAGGGTGCTCCTTATGACATTGACCGGGATTTAAGAGCAGAAACAGCACTGGCTATAGAAAAATTGGGGATAGATGTTAAATATCATCATCACGAAGTCGGAGGACCCGGACAACATGAAATAGAAGTAAAAAGAAATAAGGCCCGGAAAATGGGTGATGCAACCATGTTAATCAAATATTTTATTAAAAACCTGGCCTATGCCCGGGGCAAAACAGCTACATTTATGCCTAAACCATTCTTTGATGAAGCAGGTAGTGGATTTCATGTTCATATGCAGTTATTAAAAGATGGTAAATCCTTATTTGCCGGTCCTGATGATAATTATGCCGGACTCTCTGCAACAGCCCTGAATTTCATGGGAGGCATTCTGGCTCATACACCTGCCCTGATGGCCATAACAGCTCCTACCACCAATTCTTACAAACGCTTAGTTAAAGGCTATGAAGCACCTGTAGCCATCTGTTTTGCCACTTCTAACCGCTCAGCTGTTATCAGAATTCCCGGTTATATAAATAATGATAAAGACAAACGCTTTGAATTCAGGCCTGGTGATGCTTCAGGTAACCCCTATCTCACTTTTGCTGCCCTTTTAATGGCCGGTATTGATGGTATAAAAAATGATATAGATCCTGCAAAAGAAGGATTCGGGCCTGTTGAGGAAAATGTATTTAATCTTTCAACTAAAAAAAGCAAGAATTTAAAGTTTTTACCTACAAATTTAGGAGAAGCATTAACTGCCTTAAGAGAAGATAATGATTTTTTAAGAAAAGGTAATATATTTACTGAAGAACTTATCGATACATGGATACAGCTTAAAAAAGAGGAAATTAATGAAATCAAAAAATACCCTACACCTAAAGAATTTGAACTGTATTATGATGTTTAAAAATAACTGTTCTATTAAATAAATCGGCTGCAAATAATTCCTTGATAGGATCAACTACTCCCGGCTCATACCAGACTAGAACATTATGTAAGATTTTTAAGATAGAAATTTAAAAAGGGCCGAGAGTAGTTATATTATACAAGCCCCAGGGGTTCTCTAATACCAACATCTGCTTTCTCTGTTAATTTACACTTCCAGTCTACAAGTAGCACAATATTTTAATAACATTCCCATCTAAAAAACAAATTTTACCGCAATTCAATCTCTTTAATTTTAAATCTCCCTTTTTTAAATTCTGCTTCAGCCTCTTCCAGGGTTATATAATCAAAACTTACCATCATTAATAATTTACCAAAATCAGCTAGCTTCATAGTTCCTGACTTCAATCCATGTTTAGCTAGATTATTTGCCTTTATTTCAAATATATCAACTACTTTTTCTTCTTTTTTTTCTTTTTCTTCTTCTTCTTCTAATTCTCCTATCATTTTTTGGCTTCTAGTAACTTCTCCCTCAGAAGCAATTTCTTCCAAATTCAACTTATCAAAATAATAAAAGGGAAAGAAAACTGCCTGAAGCCATTTTTCTTTCATACTGTTGGCCATTTGAGCAGGAATTTCCTGTTCATTTTGTACCATCTTTACAATTTCACCATCATTCATCCAAAATGTCATGAGAGAAACCTGGGATGTTTGCATTGTTGAAGTTTTAATGGAAATCTTATCTACCTTCACATCCTGTACTTCTTCTTTACCCTGATACTGAAACTCTACCAGCCATTCCTGTGCTTTTTCTCCGTCATTAAAGGCAGCAAAATTATATTTTAGCCTATCAAAAGTATCAATGATATCCTGTAATTCAGTTGGTGTCTTAAGCTTATCAAGTGGTATTTCATGATTGTCCTGGGCCAAAATTGAAGTTGCAAATAATGCTGAAATCATAAGCATCAAAATTATTAATATAAAACATCTTTTTAATGAAATCATTTTTACCCTCCTTTTTTATTCTTCGTATTGTTTAATTCTTGAAAATATCGTTAAGTCCTTCATGAAACAATACAAAAAATAATTTTAAAGAAAGATTCCATGAAGGAATTAAGTAAATTACATGGAAAATAAATAATATAAGTATTATATAAGGAGGTTTTATATGTATAAAAATTCAAAAAATATCTTGTTCTTAATAATTGTAACTAGTCTGATAGTTTTTATGTTTCTGACCCCGGTGCTGGCATTTCCGGAAGACACACCAAATGAAGATGTTACCGATAGTAGAGATCATCCTTTGATTTCCCGTTTTCCCGGTTCCTATATCAGGTTTTATGAAAGCAAGAATTATGATGAATTTACCCTGCCTT
>CAYRVO010000016.1:0-13035 GCA_964427565.1 uncultured Halanaerobiales bacterium
CCCAATATCCTTGACAAATTAATTAATTTTAGTTATACTATCATCTGTAAAGTTAAAATACTTAACACGCAGGTGATTTATTTGCTGGAAAAGACAAAAAAAATAGGATTTCTTTTTGATTACTATGGTAAATTGTTAACAGAGAGGCAGCAGAATATTATTAGATTATATTATTATCATGACCTTTCCCTGGGAGAAATAGCTGAAAAAGAGGATATTAGCAGACAGGGTGTTTATGATCATCTACAGAGGGGTGAAAAAATTCTTTTAGGTTATGATCAAAAATTGGAATTCATAGAAATGTTTACTAATTTAAAAGATGAACTTGAAAAAATATTTACTTATATAGAAGATAGTTCTAATATTGAAAATGAAGAAAAAGAATATTTGCTGACCAGGATAAATAATTTAAAAAAATATTTATAAAGGGGGATTTATATGATTTTTTCCGGTCTTGCTGAAAAACTACAGGATACCCTGAAAAAGCTTAAAGGCAAAGGAAAATTGAGTGAAAAAGATGTTAAAGCTGCTTTGAAAGAAGTAAAACTGGCTTTGCTGGAAGCAGATGTCAATTATAAAGTAGTTAAAAATTTTATAAAAGATGTAGAAGAAAAAGCTGTAGGTTCGGAAGTAATGGAAAGTTTAACACCCGGGCAGCAGGTAATAAAGATAGTAAATGATAAACTTGCTGAATTAATGGGTGGAGAAAGAAGTGATATATCATTTTCCGATGAACCACCAACAGTAATTATGCTTGTAGGACTTCAGGGTTCAGGTAAAACTACAACTGCCGGGAAACTTTCCCGTTTATTTAAACATAAAGGTAAACAGCCCTTACTGGTTGCTGCTGATATTTATCGTCCCGCAGCTATAAAACAGTTACAGGTACTTGGAGATAGACTTGATATACCGGTATTTACTATGGGAGACAAAAAGGATCCTGTTGATATTGCTAAGGCAAGTATAAGCCATGCCAGGTCACAGGCCAATGATTTAATAATATTTGATACAGCCGGGAGATTACATGTTGATCAAGATATGATGGCTGAATTGAAAGATATAAAAAGTGAAATTAAACCAGAGGAAGTATTACTGGTTGTAGACTCCATGACAGGTCAGGATGCAGTTAATGTAGCCCGTGAATTTGATGAAATATTGGGTATCAATGGATTGATACTTACAAAACTTGATGGTGATGCTCGTGGCGGTGCTGCTTTATCAGCAAAATCTGTTACAGGTAAGCCAATAAAGTTTATTGGTACTGGCGAAAAATTAAAGGATCTGGAACCTTTTTATCCGGATAGGATGTCTTCACGAATTTTAGGTATGGGTGATGTTCTGAGCCTAATTGAGAAGGCAGAAGAAAATATAGATGAAAAAAAAGCAAAGGAACTGGAAGAAAAATTAAGAAAGAATAAATTTACTCTTGATGATTTTGTGGAACAGATGGATCAGGTACGTAATATGGGTCCAATTGATCAGGTTATGGGCATGATACCTGGTTTAAGTGGTGCTAAACAGTTAAAAAATATGCAGGTTGATGAAAAACAACTTGATCATATAGAAGCAATAATTAATTCGATGACCGGGGAGGAAAAAAACAATCCGGATATAATAAATGGGAGTAGAAGAAAAAGGATCGCCCGTGGTAGTGGTACTAAAATACAGGAAATTAATAGGTTATTAAAACAATTTAGTAAGACTAAAAAATTAATGAAACAGTTAAATAGTAACCAGGGCAGTCCTGGGAATTTAAATATACCATTTTTAGGTAGATAAAGGAGGTGAAAATATGGCTGTAAAAATAAGATTAAAAAGAATGGGTAAAAAGAGGAATGCTTCTTTCCGTCTGGTAGTATCTGATTCAAGAAATGCGCCAATTGGACGTTTTATAGAAGAAATAGGCTTCTATGATCCAACAACAGAGCCTGAAACTTATAAAATTGATGAAGAGAGTGCTCTAAAATGGTTAAACAATGGTGCAAAACCATCTCATACAGTACGTAGTTTACTTAAGAAATCAGGAATTATGGAAAAATTTTATGAACAAAATGCATAAAAGGAGGTTTCCTAAATGAAGGAATTGGTTGAAACAATTGCTCGGGCAATTGTTGATGAACCTGAACAAGTACATGTAAATCAGGTTGAAGGAGAAAAATCTTTGATACTTGAATTATCTGTTGCAGATGATGATATGGGTAAAGTTATTGGTAAACAGGGAAGAATTGCACGAGCAATTAGAACTGTTGTTAAAGCTGCTGCTACTAAAGAAGGTAAAAAAGTAATTGTTGATATTCAGTAAAAGTGATATCTATGAGTGATTTAATAACAATAGGCAAAATTACAAAACAGCAAGGTAATAAAGGAGAATTAAGGGTTTTACCATTAACAGATTTTCCGGAAAGATTTACTTATCTGGAATCTGTTCTTCTGGTCAGAGGTGAAAGTACTGAAAAGAAAGAGATAGAAAAAGTTAGATTTCATAAAAAATTTATTATAATTAAACTGGCCGGTGTTGATAATATAGGACAGGCAATAGACTATAGAGATTACCTGCTTAAAATACCTGTTGAACAGATGGTTCCTTTACTGGAAGATCAGTATTATATTTTTGAATTACTAGATTATCAAGTATATCTAAAAGAAGGGGAATTACTGGGAATTGTACAGGATATTAAAACGACCGGTGGTACTGATATATTTATTATAACCGATGGTAAAAAAGAGTATATGATTCCTGCAGCCAGAGAATTTATAACTGTAAAACAAGATTGCCAGAGAATTATAGTTGATCCAATTCCTGGATTGCTGGATTTATAAATCTGAGGTGTAAGTTAATGTATTTTGATATTTTAACTTTATTTCCCAATATGTTTAGTGGCCCCTTTTCTGATAGTATAATTGCTCGGGCACAAAAAAAAGAGCTTATAGAAATTAATCTAATAGATTTCCGGGAATATGCTTATGATAAACATAATACAGCAGATGATTACCCCTATGGTGGTGGAGCAGGTATGGTATTGAAGGTTGAGCCAATATACAGAGCATATAAGGAAATAGTAGAAAAAAGAGGGGATAGTCCACCAACAATATTATTAAGTCCCCAGGGGAAAACTCTTAATCAAAACCTTGTAAAAAAGTATAGCCAGCAAGAAGGTGTTATACTTATCTGTGGACATTATGAAGGAATTGATGATAGAATACGTGATATGATAGTAACTGAGGAAATTTCCATTGGAGATTATGTTTTAACCGGTGGTGAATTACCGGCTATGGTATTTGTCGAAGCAGTATCCAGAATGTTACCGGGGGTTCTGGGTGATGAAGATTCTCCCCAACAGGATTCTTTTTATAACGGTATGCTTGATTTTCCTCAGTATACAAGACCCAGAGAATATAAAGGTCAAAAAGTACCTGATATCTTATTAAGTGGTCATCATCAGAAAGTTGATAAATGGCGTAAAAAAATGGCCTTAAAGAGGACTTTACTTCGCAGGCCAGACTTGCTTATGAAAAAAGAACTTAGCAGTAGTGAAAAAAAATTGTTAGCTGAAATAAAGCAGGAAATTGTGAGGCAAGAAAATGGTTGAAATCAAAAATGATATATATGTAGGTTTAATACATCACCCTATTTATAATGTGAACAAAGAAAAAATAACAACTACTGTAACAAATCTTGATCTTCATGATATAGCAAGAGCAGCCAAAACTTATGATATAAAAAAATATTTTGTAATTAATCATTTGAAATCACAGCAGGCATTAATAAAGAGAATGAAGGATTACTGGACAGAGGGTTATGGTGCAGAATTTAATGAGAACAGGAAACAGGCATTTACAATTATGGAAATTGCAAATAATCTAGGAGAAGTTACTAATTTAATAGAAGGTATTTCAGGAATTAAACCTAAATTAGTTGCTACTGATGCCAAAATATTTCCCAATTCAGTATCTTATAAAAATATGAGATTAAAAATGGATGAAAACGATAACCCCTATTTGATATTATTTGGTACAGGATGGGGGTTAACTGAGGATACTCTTAAACAGTGTGATTATATTTTAAAACCGATATATGGTAGAAGTGAATTTAATCATCTATCAGTAAGGAGTGCTGCTTCTATTATACTTGACCGTCTTTTAGCTGCTGAATGGTGGCAATAGGATATTGTTTTTGAAAAATTAATATGTTATAATAGCCTTTGGTAAAAATGTTTATGTGTAGGAAGGAGGTAAAGAATGAATATTATAGATAATATTGAAAAAGAACAGATGAGGGATGATATTCCTGAATTTTCACCTGGAGATACTGTAAAATTAATGGTTAAAGTAGTCGAAGGTGGTAAAGAACGATTACAGCTTTTTGAAGGCATTGTTATCAGACGTCAGGGAAGTACAAACCGAGAAACTTTTACTGTACGTAAGATTTCCCACGGTGTTGGAGTCGAGAGAACATTTCCTGTTCACTCACCTAATATTGCAAAGTTTAACATTGTTAGACGTGGTGATGTAAGGAGGGCGAAGCTTTATTATCTTCGCGATAGAAGGGGTAAAAAATCCCGCGTTAAAGAAAAAAGAGATGAAAAGATAGAAAAATAAATATATAAATATTAAACCTACTTAAGTTAAGGCATCTTGTAATTTTATTAACTATCAAATGCTTTGTAACACATAAGCCTTATTTTTATTAAGTAGGTTTAAGTATTTTGTGGAGGTAATAAATATGGTAAACTGGTATCCAGGGCATATGGCCAGGGCAAAAAAAATATTAAAGAAAAATATAAATCTTATTGATCTGGTAATTGAAGTACTTGATGCCAGAATTCCAGCGAGTAGCAGGACAGGTGAAATAGATGATTATTTAGTGAATAATGAACATATTATTGTACTTAATAAACGAGATATAGCTGATAAATCTATTACCGAGAACTGGTTAAAACATTATAAAAAAAAGGAACAGGTTAGTATTATAGCTGTTAATGCTCTGCAAAAAAGCAAGATAAGAGGTATAGAAAATATAATAAATGAAATAAGCCGGGAAATTAATAATAAGTTGCAGACAAAAGGGAGGGAAGCCCGAAGTGTAAGAGTAATGGTTGTAGGGATCCCAAATGTTGGTAAATCTGCTTTAATTAACTCTTTGATCGGAAAAGGTATGGCAAAAACAGGTAATAAAGCAGGTATAACAAGAGGGAAACAGTGGATTAAAATAGGTAATAAAATTGAACTACTTGATACCCCAGGAATTTTAAGTCCTGATTTAGAAGATGAAGATAAGGCATATAAACTTGCTATTACCGGTGCAATAAATATGAAACATTATGATCCGGAGATAGCTGCCTATAAATTTATTGATTATATACGTAAAATAAATCCAGAAATTTTAGCAGATTATTATAATATTGATATAAATCCGACAGAACACTCATATGATGTATTGAGTTTAATAGCTAAAAGAAGAGGTTGCTTGATGAGTGGTGGTAAAGTTGACAGAATAAGGGCAGCCAAAATTATTTTGAATGATTATCAGAAAGGTAAAATTGGATCAATATCACTGGAAATTCCCCCAAATGAGGAGATATAGATGAATTTTAAAGATTTTACTATTAAAGAAATCAAGAAAATTTTAACTAATAAAGAGATTAATAAGAAAATTATTAATAGATTAAGACAGGATCAACGCAAAGGTGTAAAAAAACTGGCTCGTAAATATAGTAATATATTACAAAGAGAAAATGAGCAGTTGCAAAAATGGAAAAAGATGAATAAAAAAGTAATAGCCTTATCAAAAAAGGGTTATGAACTGATAGCGGGAATTGATGAGGCAGGTAGAGGTCCCCTGGCCGGGCCTGTTGTGGCAGCAGCTGTAATTCTTGACTCTAGAAAGAAAATAATTGGTCTTGATGATTCCAAGAAGCTTACTGCAAAAAAGAGGGAAAAATTGTACAATGAAATTAGAAAAAAATCAGTAGCAGTCGGTGTAGGTATTATAGATAATAAAGAAATAGATAAATATAATATTCAACAGGCAACATTTATGGCCATGGAGAAAGCAGTTAAGAACCTGGATATTATTCCTGATTATTTATTAATTGATGGCAATAAAAAGATTCCTGATTTAAATTTAGAACAGGAAGCAGTTATTAATGGAGATGGAAAAATAAATATAATTGCGGCTGCCTCAATTATTGCCAAAGTTACCAGAGATAGTATTATTGACAGATACCATAAAAAATATCCTGATTATGGATTCATAAATAATAAGGGTTATGGGACAAAAGAACATATAGAGGCTCTTAAAAAATATGGAGCAACTACATTACATCGTCTATCATATAAAATAGTCAATAAATATGCTAATGGAGAGTAGTGGTTTAATTTGGATAATAAAAGATTGACAAGAGGAGCAATGATTACTGGATTATATATTGTAATTACATATTTACTGGCCCCTGTTAGTTTTGGCCCTTTACAATTTAGGGTAGCTGAAGCATTGACTGTGTTACCAATTATATTTCCAGAGGCAATTCCAGCTTTATTTATAGGGGTATTTTTATCAAATATAATTGGTGGTCTGGGTCTTGTAGATATAATTGGTGGTAGTTTGGTTACACTTCTGGCAGCTTACATTACCTATTTATTTAAAGATAATATATTAGCTTATCTAAGTCCTGTAATATTGAATGGTGTTCTTATAAGTATATACTTACATATTTTATTCGGTCTACCTTACTGGTTAACTACGCTACAGATTTCTGCAAGTGAAGCAGTTGTTGTGTTTTTGATTGGATATCCATTAATAAAATATCTCAAGAAAAATATGCAGTGAATAAGACATGGTCGCAAAGTGTCTTAAGCTTAAATAATTAAAAATAATATTTTAGAATAGGGAAGTGAGCCGCGGTCACTGAGCTAATACTGAGCTGATTTAATTCTGCGATTTAAGCTTCTGTATTGTGCTGCTTCAGCCACATGTGATTTTTTAATATTTTCATTACCAGCAAGGTCGGCAATTGTTCTGGCGATTTTTAGTATCCTATCATACGCACGGGCACTTAAATATAATCTTTCGATTGCATCTTTAAGAAAGTATTTACATTTATTATTAAGTGGGCAGTATTTTTTAATTTTTTTTCCTTTTAACTGAGAATTATAATTAAATATTTCATTATTATATCTATCAAATTGTATTTTTTGAGCATTGATTACTCTTTTTCGAATTTGCTTAGAGCTTTCCCCATTAGCATCTTCCATAATTTCATTGACACTGAGGCCAGGTACTTCCAGATGGATATCAATCCTATCTAGTAGAGGTCCTGAAATTTTAGATCGGTACTTTTTTATCTTATTCAAAGAGCATGTGCATTCATGTCTATTATCACCATAATATCCACAGGGGCAGGGGTTCATAGCGGCTATTAACATTATCTTGGCTGGAAAAGTAGCTCTCATCTGGGATCTGATAATTGTTACACTTCCTTTTTCCAGAGGTTGTCTAAGGGATTCCAGAACATTACGTTTGAATTCCGGTAACTCATCTAAAAATAATGTGCCATTGTGAGCAAGACTTACTTCTCCCGGTTCAGGTATTTTGCCACCTCCTATTAGGCCAACGGGAGATATATTTTGATGAGGAGCCCTAAAAGGTCTTTCTTTTATCAGTTTTTTGTTATTTACTATACCCATAATACTATAGACTTTTGTTAATTCTAATTGCTCTTCTTTTGTTAAAGGGGGTAAAATTGTTCTTATTCTTCTGGCCAGCATTGTTTTGCCGGAACCAGGAGGACCTATCATCAGGATATTATGAAGTCCGGAAGCTGCAATTTCAAATGCTCTTTTAGCTTCTTTTTGACCTTTGATTTCACTGAAATCTATATCATAAACGATTTTTGAACTATTACTATTATCTAAAATATTATTTTTGTTTAGCTGACCGTAATTCAGGAATTTAACAACATCAGAAAAGCTTTTCACAGGTATAATCTTAATATCTTCAACTAGATTAGCTTCATTTTGGTTCTTAATAGGAAGAATAATTCCCTGTAATTTTTTTTCTTTAAGTTTTGAACTCATAGGTAATATACCTTTTACTTTCCTTACACAACCATTTAATGAAAGTTCCCCGGCGATCAAAAAGGAGTCAAGCAAATTATTTTTAATTATTCCTTTTTCTGCCAGGATACCTGTAGCTATTGCCAGGTCATAATGAGGACCGATTTTTTTAATATTTGCTGGTGCCATATTGATAGTAATTTTTTGAGAGGGAAAGTCATAGCCAGAATTTTTTATAGCTGCCCTTACTCTATCCCTGGATTCTCTGACCGCCTTATCGGGTAGCCCAACAATATTAAATGAAGGTAATCCCCTTGAAAGATCAACTTCTACATTAATAATTAGGGCTTTCATACCAATTAAAGTTGAACTTAATATTTTTGCTACCACTATATCACCATCCTTGATTTTCTTTAAAATGCATTTTTAAAATGTTTTAGTCTTGCCTTTCCCTGTTCCACCATAATTGTTATAACATCAAATCGTTTTTTATATTTACAAAAATGATTATTGCAATTTGAATTTAGAAAATAGAGGGCAATTTTTCTTATCCTATTTTTTTTATTAAAGTCAACTGCTTCACAGGGAAGGCCGTATTTTTTTGAACATCTTGTTTTAACTTCGATAAAAACAATATAATTTTGATTAATAGTAATTAAGTCTATTTCTCCTGCATAAATACGATAGTTTTCTTTTATAATTTTATAACCATTTTTCAGCAAGTATTCTTTTGCTTTACTCTCTCCCCAGTTACCCAGTTGATGATTATTAGAGAATTGCATAATAACCTCCATTAAAATACCAAAAATTACCATTATAATTATTATTAAACAAAGAAATACTAATTCCTGCTAAAAAATAGCAAAAAAAATTATAATTATGATTAAATTTTTATTCAGGAAGGATTTTTCATTTTTATATTTAATATATTAATAGGGATGCAAACATATGTATAATTATACTCCTTTGTGTATAATTTTTAATAATTTTCCCGAGAATAAAATCTGTGAGGAGGAATATAATGAAAAGAAAAGTAATAATAATGGGTGCTGCTGGTAGGGATTTTCATAATTTCAATACTTTCTATCGTGATAATGATGATTATGAAGTTGTTGCTTTTACAGCTACTCAGATACCTGATATTGAAGGAAGAAAATATCCATCAGAACTGGCTGGAGAAAATTATCCGCAGGGTATACCGATTATGCCGGAAGAAGAATTAAGAAATTTAATTAAAGAACATGAAATTGATGAAGTTGTTTTTGCTTATAGTGATGTTAAGCATGAATATGTTATGAATAAAGGTGCAGAAGTTATGGCTGCAGGTGCTGATTTTAAAGTAATGGGTAGTAAATCAACTATGCTTAAATCTGAAGTACCACTTATTGCTATTTGTGCAGCACGTACAGGAGTAGGTAAGAGTCAGACCACACGAAGGGTAGCGAGAATTTTAAATGGAATGGGTAAAAAGGTAGTTGTGATAAGACATCCAATGCCTTATGGTAATTTGGCTGAACAGGCAGTACAGCGTTATGAAAAATATGAAGATATGGATAAACATAAATGTACTATAGAAGAAAGAGAAGAATATGAACCTCACATAGACATGGGTAATATTCTTTATGCAGGAGTGGATTATGAAAAGATATTAAGAAAGGCAGAAAAAGAAGCAGATGTAATTTTATGGGATGGCGGTAATAATGATATGCCTTTCTATGAACCGGATTTATTTATAACACTGGTTGATCCTCATCGACCCGGGCATGAATTGCTTTATTATCCTGGTGAAGTTAATTTAAGAATGGCAGATGTATGTTTAATCAATAAAATTTCCACAGCCTATCCGGAGGGGATTGCAGAAGTGAGAGAAAATATTAATAAGTTAAATCCTGCAGCAACAGTAGTTGATGCTGCTTCACCTATTTTTATTGATAATCCTGATATAATAAGGAATAAGAGAGTTCTGGTAATAGAAGATGGTCCAACTTTAACTCATGGGGGAATGAAATATGGAGCGGGAGCAATTGCAGCCAGAAAATTTGGAGCAGCAGAATTAATTGATCCCCGTCCCTTTGCAGTTGGTTCACTTGTTGATACTTTCAATAAATATGATCATTTATCTGATATATTACCGGCAATGGGTTATGGAAAAAAACAGATGGCAGAACTGGAAGAAACAATTGAAAATGCCGAATGTGATGCAGTAGTAGTAGGTACACCAATTGATTTGGGCAGGATAATAGATATAGAAAAACCGCATACACGCGTAAAATATGAATTACAGGAAATTGGGAAACCGGATCTGGAGGATATTATCAAAGGGATGAAACTTCCATAACATCAGTAAAAAGCCCCCTTTTCATGAGGGGGCTTAAAAAGTTATACACTTTATTTTCAGTGAACAGATGGCTTGCCCAGTGGAACATCAATCTGATTTTTGGAATATTAATCCACCTTTTTCAATTCCAAAGTGGCTGGCTATTACCTCACATTTTGCTTTTAATAAATAGTATACAGGTATATTTTCTTCTGATATTGATTCATAGTTCCCCTGACCTTTACTGATAGTTATATCGGATTCATGGAGTATACGTTTGAATTTTTCAGTTGCTTCTTTCATCAGTAATCCCGGTGCTTTGCTGCCACTGTCAATAATATGGGCAACTTCATTAATACCAATTTCAGTTGCTTCTTTTGCTGTAATATCATTTATGACGGGTTCGGATCTAACTGCATAATAAATTTCCATATCATACATATGCTTTATTTCTTCTATTAAAATTTTATCGAAATAACCTTCACCGGAGTTATCAGCAATAATAACTAATTTTTTGCTATCGGCAAGTGATTTTTCAAAATTTTTAATATCATTGATAATAAAACCATCTTTAACATCATCTTCAAATATATTTTCGATATCAATATTATTGCTGATTCCGGCATCTATAGAATTTCCGGTAGCTGCTAGTAAAAGTGCAGTCTGGATTTTATCTTTGCTGTTTTCCACCATCTTTTTAGCATAGGGATATATTTTACGTGCTAATTGCATATGTTTTTCTTTGAAATCTTGATAGGGATCTTGAGTATTTAATTTGCGTTTTAAATCATTATTTAGTTCTTCCACAATTTCAGGAGCAATTTGATCAAAATTTAATTCGGGTATTTTAACTGCAAAACTATCAAGTAGTTCTTTGATTTTTTCGCGATCATCGGTAGCAGTTTTAGCTACATCCAGTACCTGTTTGAATAGGCAAACAATACATTCATTGTGTAATTTCATTTTTTATATCCTCTCCTTTATAAACATTCGCTTGTTATTATATATATTTTACTAACTTTTTTCAATATTTTTTTTAAGTAGAGTTTCCCCAAAATTAATTAAATGTTCAGTTGATTAAAGCATAACAGGCTGCAGGCTGGAGTTAAGTTGAATATGAAATATCCTTAAAAATATATATGGTTCTATTATAGAAAAAATTAACAAAAAATAACAAAAAAAGGAGGTGTTTTTATTTTTTTGGAGAATAATTTAAACAAATAATCATAAAGTGAGGGATAATTGTGGATGAGCAAAAATACTGGCTGGCATTGACTAAAATTGAAGGCCTGGGTCCTATAAAAATGATAAGATTGTTGAAAAAATTTAATAAACCTCAATGTATATGGAAGGCGAAAGAGAAAGAATTGAGACAGGTTAAGGGGATAGGTAATCTGGCCCAAAAAATTGTTAATCAAAGAAAGAAAATTGATATTGAACAGATTATAGACAAAATAGAGAAATGTAATATAGAATATATTATTCTAACAGATGAAAGATATCCTGAAATGTTAAAAGAAATATATGACCCACCCCCAGTACTTTTTTATAAGGGTGATATATCTCAAGTTAATCCCGCACTAGCCATTGTTGGTTCCAGAAAATCTACATCATATGGTCGTGAGATTGCAAAAAAATTATCATATCAGTTAGCACAAAGGGGTATAACTGTTGTAAGCGGTATGGCCCGCGGAATTGATTCATGTGGACATTTTGGGGCCCTGCAGGCTGAAGGGCAGACAGTTGCAGTAATGGGGGCAGGCCTTGATTATATATATCCACCTGAAAATAGGGATTTATTTTATGAAATAGCAGATAGAGGTCTTGTAGTAAGCGAATTTCCACCGGGAGTTAAACCTGCTGCAGGTAATTTCCCGCGCCGCAATCGGATTATAAGTGGCCTGTGTCTGGGAGTAGTGGTTATTGAAGCATCAGCCAGCAGTGGTTCATTAATTACAGCAAATTTAGCTCTTGAACAGGGAAGAGAAGTATTTGCAGTACCCGGTAATATTGATAGGAATGGTAGTAAAGGTACAAATAATTTAATAAAAAAAGGGGCAAAAATGGTTACGGATATTAATGATATTACTGAAGAACTATTTTTATATAATGAAATCAAGGAAAATAATAGTAAGAAAAACAAAAATAATTATCCTCAATTATCGGAAAAAGAAAAAATTTTATTAAAAGTTTTAAAAAACGAAGGAAAGTTACATATAAATAAAATTATTGAAGAATCAGGAATGAAGGCCGGAAAAGCAAATACTTTGTTACTAAAAATGGAATTGAAAGGAATTGTAAGCAGGGAAGCTGGAAAAAAATATTCCCTAAAGGGTTTACAAAATTTATTAAAACCACTATAATTATATATTAGTTATAAAAACTATGTTTTTTTAGAGATAATCCAAAATTATTAATAGAGAGGATGAAAGGGGTATCCCCGGTAGATATAATGAATAATAATATTATTGAAATTATAAATATATTAATAAAAAAATTTCTGCATAACAAAAACCGGATTATAGAAGAAGAAGATATTGTTCAGGAATTAATGAATATGGGTTATGAGATAGACGATATAGATTTTGCAATTGACATGATATTCAAAGAAGAAATAATCGATGAAAATCTGGAGGAAGAGATTTGTGATAATTATAACAGGA
>CAYRVO010000017.1:0-5985 GCA_964427565.1 uncultured Halanaerobiales bacterium
CTTCAATAATTTAAGGGCAGTCTTGGGCCCTATCCCCGGTACACCTGGAATATTATCAGAACTATCACCCATTAAACCCTTCCGATCAATAAGCTGGTCAGGTGTTAATTGATAATCCTCTTTAACCTTATCTAGATCATATAAATCAATATTGCTAATACCTTTTTTAGTATACATGACCTTTATATTATCTGAAATAAGCTGCAATGCATCCCTGTCCCCTGTAACAATTATTACCTCTTTACCCTGCTCTTCACCCTTTTTAGACAGGGTACCGATAATATCATCTGCCTCATAGCCATCAATACCCAGAGTAGGAATATCCAGAACTGCCAGCATCTCTTTAATTAATTTTATCTGGGGCTGTAGTTCTTCTGGCATTTCCTTTCTGTTGGCTTTATATTCTTCATATTCCTCATGACGAAAAGTAGGTGCCTCTTTATCAAAGGCTACAGCCAACATATCAGGATCCTCAGTATCTATTAATTTAAACAACATCCTGCTAAAACCAAAAACAGCATTTGTATATTCCCCCTCCGAATTATTCAAAAGAGGTAGGGCATAAAATGCCCTGTGAGCAAGACTGTGACCATCAAGTAAATATATTTTTTCTGTCAAAATAAACCAGCTCCTTTACATTTATACTTTCCCGGTTCTACTAACTAATTCCATCTCCATCCAGAAAGACCTGCATTAATTTACCTAGAAGCAGGTAAACAGACAGTTATTTCAGTACCTTTACCTAATTCACTATCTACTTTTACTTTACCCCGGTGTATTTTAATAATAGATTGGGCAATAGCCAGTCCCAGTCCGGTACCACCATTTTTATCAGAACGGGATTTATCCACCCTGTAAAACCTTTTAAAGATACGGGAAATATCTTCTTGCGGTATACCTGTACCTGTATCATTAACTTCAAGTATAATATTTTTACCTTCCCGGTAAGAATTAACAATAATTTCTCCACCATTTTTAGTATATTTGAGGCTATTATCAACAAATATTCTCATCAATTGTTTGATCATCTTGCGATCAGCAAAAAAATCTATATCTTCATTAACTGAACTATAAATATCAATTTTCTCAGTTAGTAAAGAAGTTTCTACAATAATTTCATCTATTAATTCATTCAGCTTAAATATACTTTTATCTATTTCCAGATTATCACTATCACCACGAGCAAGAAATAATAAACTCTCCATAATAGAATTCATATTCTTTACTTCATTCTTGATGGCCACAATTGCTTCATCTCTTATTTCCTCATCCTCCTTACCCCAGCGATCCAGCAAATCTATATAACCCTGAATAACCGATATGGGGGTTCGTAATTCATGTGAAGCATCGGATACAAACTGCTGCTGTCTTGTAAAAGCCTCCTCTAGCCTGTCCAGCATAGAATTAAAAGTATGAGCTAAATTTGTCAACTCATCTTCAGGCCCTTCTATATCTAACCTCTTACCAAGATCGGATATACTTATATTACGGGCAGTCTCAGCCATTTGACTGATAGGATTTAATGTTTTACGTGTAATAATATAACCGGTTATAATTGCACCTATAGCTCCCAAACTCCCTGTAATAATTAAAATAATTAACAACTTATCTAGAAATCTATATTCAATTGTAACATCCCTGATTATCTGGAAATAACCATTTAAAAATCCGTATTTTGATATAATAACACTTTTAACTATATATCTTCTCTCATTTCTACTGAAAGTAGTAAAAGCATGTTTCAGTGGAATATCTATATCTTGCAGTGCAGAAGACTGTCCTACAATATTTCGCTGATGGTCTAAAATACGAAAATATATATCCCCTTCACTTTTACTTATATCCTGCAGTATATCCGCTTCATATTCACTAAAACTATTTCTATCTACACCCTTCAACTGGGGGAGTACAAACTGAAGGGTATTATCAATACTATTTTGAACACTATTTTCTACAAAATTACTGAGAAAAAAATATATACCACCATTTAAAACTATTAATACCAAAATAAAAACTAAAGTATAGACCAGTGTTAACTTCCAGGAAACCTTCTGGGGCCATTTAAAAAACTTCATTTTTCATCATCCCGCAACACATAACCTACTCCCCGTACAGTATGAATTAATTTATTTTCATGGTGATCATCGATTTTACTGCGTAAATATCTTATATAAACATCAACAATATTAGTCTCCCCTGTATAATCATAACCCCAGACATTATTTAAAAGCTGCTCCCGGGAAACAACGATTCCCTTATTATTTAATAAATAATATAAAAGGTCGTATTCCTTTTTGGTTAACTCAATTAATTCTTCTCCACGTTTAACCTGATATTTGTCTGTATCCATTACCAGGTCGGCAAACTGGATAATATTATTATCCGCCTCATTTTTATTTCTTCTTAATTGAGCCCTGATCCTGGCCAGTAATTCTTCTATGGCAAAAGGTTTTGTTATATAATCATCTGCCCCTTTATCCAGTCCTTTTACTTTATCCGGTATCCCATCACGAGCTGTAACCATAATTACAGGAATATCTGAAAATTTCCTCAATCTCCTGCAAACTTCAAGCCCATCAATCCCGGGAAGCATTATATCAAGTAATAATAAATTGAAATCTCCCTGTTTTAATTCATCTAAACCATCTATACCATTTTCTTTAACTATAACCTTATATCCTTCATGTATAAGTTCCAGTTCCATGAAACGTGCAATTTTTTTCTCATCTTCAATTATCAGTATTTTTCCCTTTCTCATATAACCTCCCCCATCTTAGTTTTTAAATAATTTTACCCGGAGATTTAAAAAATTGTCTCAATCTTGACTATACTTTATTTTATATTATTATATCACAATGGGTTAATAATAAAAAATATACAGGGGTATTTCCACCCCTGTAATAAATGAATACAATAAATTAAATTTTATGGTTTTTCTTTATAACAGCTTTAAATTTCGCTTAAAATTTTGCTATTAATTGAGAAAAAGTCAAAGCAATAATTATGCTACATTTTATTGGGTTTTTTACCAATATGAGCAAATATCATCCTGCTCTGTCCATTGCGGACAATTTTAAGCATTATTTTATCACCAATCTCTTTATCTTTTATTATTTTAACTACCTGGTCTATTTCTTTTATCTTCTGTTCATCTATCTCCTTTATAATATCATAGGGTTTGAGACCTGCTTCATCAGCTGGGCTATCAGCTATAACATCAACAATTATTACACCTTCTTTGTTTTCCAGTTCAAAGTATTCCATTATATCCTGATTAATTCCCTGGAAGTAAATTCCCAGCCAGGGTCTCCGAACCTCACCCTCAATTTTCAATTCCTTTACAATATCTTTTATCTCATTTACAGGTATGGCAAAACCAATTCCCTGTCCCTGACGACTTACAGCAGTATTAATACCTATTACTTCACCATCAATATTTAATAATGGACCACCACTATTCCCCGGATTAATTGCAGCATCAAGTTGTATTAAATTTTTATAAGTCCGTACCTGTCCATTTCCTGTAGGTATCTGGATCGGCCGGCCCAGGGCACTGATTACACCAACAGTAACAGTATGTTCAAAACCAAAAGGATTACCTATAGCTACAGCCCAATTTCCAGGTCGAATATTGCTAGAATCACCAAATTTTAAGGGTTCTAATTTTTTATCAACATTGACCTGTAAAATAGCTAAATCAAGGCTAAAATCAGACCATACAACTTCTGCCTTAACAGGGTCTTCATAACCTTTGATCGTTACTTCTACTTTTTTAGCTTTATTAATGACATGTTGGTTTGTAACAATATACCCATCTTCAGATACTATAAAACCTGTACCATAACCCTTTTCTGTTCTCGGCTGTTGATCAGGAGCAGGCATCCTTTCTCCAAAAAAGTACTCGAAAAAGGGATCATTGTAAAATGGACTCATACCACTAGTACCCTTAACTTCAACATAACTTGTGATTTTTACAACTCCACTATCAACTTCCTCTGCAATATCAGCGAATATATTACTTTCATATATACTTGAATTATCCGCTGCCAGAACAGATGGAACACTTAATAATATAATAAGTAAAACAGTAGTAATTACTAAACCTTTATTCTTAAATATCCTTTTCATGAAATTATCCCTCCCTGATTATTATACTAATAGAATTATAACAATAATAAATTAAAAAATAATTAAGCTAAGATTAAATTTTGATTAGAATTTAGTTTAAAATTATAGTAGAAATTTCTAACATTAATTTTATTTATATGATAATAATATAAATAGAAAAAATTAAAGAAAGGAAGGTAAAAATGAATCAAGGACAAATGGAACAACCACCAGGAGTTATATGTTCAAAAGACCTTAGTTATTTAAAAGACGCAATGTCCTGGGAATTAGCTGCTATGAAGAAATGTAATCTTTTTGCACAACAGGCGGATACAGACAGAATAAAACAGGCACTTAATAAGGCCGGCAATATGCATCACAGACATTATCAAATGCTTCTTAATCATGTTGACCCCAATAAAACTATATAAAACAAAGGAGGTATAAAATGCCACAATTAACACAAAAACAGGTAATTAAAAATGAGGTTGCCAGTGATGTTAATTATAATCAAACTCCAGATATGAACGAAAGAGATTTTCTCAATGATATACTTGTCAATGAAAAATATATCACCAATGGGCTAAACACCTTTTCCCGTGAGGCAAGTCACCAGGATTTATTTAATGATGTCAAGCAAATACTAAATGAAACACATGACTGTGCCCGTGATATCTATAATGTAATGTTTAAAGAAGGATTTTATGAATTAGAAGCAGCAGAATCCCAGAAAATAAGTAAAACACAACAAAAGTTCTCTGATTACATCAATAAACAAAGTCCTTACCGGTAAGATTTGACCATTACTATTATCTAAAAGATTATTAATCAATTTAGGTTTTATTAAAGTTATAATAAACTTTCCCCATTTTTATTTAATACTAGAGGGTGTTAATTCATCCAATTTTGTAGCTATTATTTATTTCTGGGGAAAGTTTATTTGATTTTACACTTGCACATTTTTTTACTTAATGTTAACATTATTTAAAAGTCTTTTTAATACTGACATGTTAATTTTAATATGTATTAAGATAATAGGAGGTGAAAAAATGATAAAAATTGAAGCAGATTTACACACTCATACAGTACACAGTGGTCATGCATATTCAACACTAAATGAAATGGTAAAAGCTGCTGCTAATAGGGGATTAAAATTAATAGCAATAACTGACCATGGACCTAATTTACCCGGTGGACCACATGAATATTATTTTGGTAATTTAAATGTTATACCTGATAATTTACATGGAATAAGGGTTCTTAAAGGTATAGAAGCGAATATACTGGATGATGGTCAACTCGATCTACCAAAATCTAGATTAAAAAACCTGGAATTTGTTGCTGCTGGTCTTCATGAAGATACCGGTCATAATTTAAAAACAAAAAGTGATTTTACAGAAGCTACAATTAAGGCAATTAAAAATCCTTTAGTAGATATGATTACACACCCAGCTAACTTAAGGTTTCCTGTATACTTCAAGGAAATTGTAAAGGCAGCACATGAGAATGATGTAATAATTGAAATAAATGCCAGCTCATTTAACAAAAACAAAATAGGAAAAAGAGGAGATATCGAAAAAAGTCTGGATTTATGCAACCTTGCTAAAAAATATGGTGTATATCTTAGTTTAAATACTGATGCCCATTTCTATACAGAAGTAGGCGATATTAGTAATTTAAACTATATAATTAAAAAAGCTGAGTTAAATAAAAGTAATGTTATTAACACTTCAAAAAAACGTATTCTCAAATACCTTTCCCCTGATAATTCTCAGAAACAAAAGGTCATATAAACCTCTTCTCTTTTTTACTGTGCATCTTCTCTTATTAATTCTTCATTTTCTTTCCTTTATGTTATATATCTGAAATTTAGCAAAA
>CAYRVO010000017.1:6085-12629 GCA_964427565.1 uncultured Halanaerobiales bacterium
ACTTAATTATATTTTGTATTATAGTTTACAAAAAACATAATTGCCTTCTGTTATACTAATATACATAGGAGGAAACAAAAATGAATAGAGAAATCTCTTTATTAATTGCCTTTAGTGGAGGATTACTGTCTTTTCTGTCTCCCTGTGTTTTACCAATGATACCATCTTATTTTTCCCTTTTAATGGGTGATTACGCTCAGAATAAAAAAAATAAAAATATAATATTACCGGCCATGTTTTTTATTGTTGGTTTTTCCATAATTTTTATCTTATTAGGTATATCTGCTTCTTATCTGGGACAATTATTACTCAAAAATATTGCTTTGCTACGCAAAATTAGCGGTATTATTGTTATCATTATGGGGTTTCATCTTACCGGAATTATAACTATCAAATCATTATATAGAGAAAAAGGGTTAACTATATCTCAAAATATGAATATTTACCTACGAGCTTTAGTAATGGGTATCGCCATGGCCTTTGCCTGGACACCCTGTGTAGGGCCCATATTATCTTCTATACTCATTTATGCCGGTACCAGCCAGACAGTACTTCAGGGAGCTGTCTTACTAACACTCTATTCACTGGGGTTTGCTCTACCTTTCTTTCTAACAGCAATTTTTCTGGACTGGTTATTACCAAAATTTAAGCAGCTTAATTCCTATTTACCTTTAATACAGAAAATTACCGGCATTTTTTTAATAATACTAGGAATATTAATTTACACTAATCAATTACAGATTTTTTCGCAACTTTAATACCCAACCTCTAATAAATAAATTAACAGTACTGAAAGGAGAATCAATATGAACAGAAAAAAAATATTAATCAGTATTATTTTAATTCTTATACTTTCCCTATTATTTATTCTTGGAAAGAATTATTTACCTTTTCCTAAACAAAAAAAAGAACAAATAACTACGGGTGTTAACCCGGGTAATAAAGCACCGGACTTTACTCTGGAATCATTATATGGCAAGAAAATTAAACTAAGTACTTTGCAGGGTAAAAAAGTTTTTCTCAATTTTTGGGCCAGTTGGTGTGGTCCCTGTCGTTCAGAAATGCCTGATATAGAAAAATTAAATGAAAACTATAATAAAATCGAAATTTTGACTGTCAATATAAAAGAAGAAAAGAAAAAGGTATTAGACTTTATTATGACTAAAGGCTATACTTTCCCTGTTTTTCTTGATAAGAATGGAAAAGTTTCAAACATGTATCAGGCCCGGGGTATTCCCACTACCTATATTATTGATGAACAGGGAGCTATCAGGGCCCGACACACCGGAATCCTGGATTACAGCAAAATGAAAGAACTACTGAACCTTGAAAAACAATAAATTAATATTAGTAAATCAAATTTTATAAAAATATATAGGTTTATACAAATATTAATCCCCATTTCAATATTGGAATGGGGGTTTTTAATTAATGATCTTTTTATTTAACCTACCTACCAGGTTATTAAAAGCTATTGAAAAATCACCAATTTCTATAAAATTAATCAATACTGCCACTAATATCATGTGTTTTTAGATGAATATCTGTATACATATCTGCCATATCTTCCAGCTGATCATTTAGTGCTTTTATAAAATGTAATAATAATTTTATACTTGTTTTTGCATGCTCTTCCGTATTAAAAAACTGTAATAAATCATCCTGGTGTATTGATAATAGAGTAACTGCTTTGGCTGCAACTGCATCTGCAAGATAATAGGTAGTCTTACTAGTAACAAAAGAACGGAGTCCAAAAAATTCACCGGCATTAAATTTTGTTAATTCTACCTCTTCCTGTTCTGAAGATTCTCTACGAATTATTTTGACCTGCCCCTTTTTTATCAAATATAAAGTATCATCTGAATCACCTTTCTTAACTAATACTTCATCAGGACTATATTCTTTAATTTTAGCAATATTAATTATTTCCCGACATTCCTGTACATTTAGATTCTTAAAAAATGGTATATCAAATAAACTTTCATATCCTTCCTCTATTTTTATATCTTTATTATCTTTTTTGATAAGTGTATTTTTTATAATTTCAGACAGCTCAGATAAATTATCATGTGCATATCCAAGCAACTCTTCCCATCTTTTTTGAACAAGAAGATATTTTTGAAAAACATTATAATCAGGCTCTGCATCATATTTACTTAAATATATATTTTTTATTGTTGATTTGGCATTCTCAATCTCATTTTCACTTAAATAGTCAAGTGCTAAAATGATATTTGTTTTAAAAACTTTGTCCTCAAGATCATGTTTCAAAAATTCTCCAGGATAAGGATCAAAATCTTCTGGATCAACTAGATTCATATTAGGTCTTTCTTCCTGGGTCTCAATCTTTGCTCTTTCATAGAAAAAACGGTAAATGTCCTGGCGAAACCGCTGCCAAACTGAATGTTTTTTACCGGGAGATAAATGTAAAATTGATAATTCATTATCTAAAAAAAAGTTAAACCCAAACATACGAGAATTGACTAAATAATCAATATCTTCACCCCTGGTTAATTTAGGATCAAAGGGAACTACTTTAAATAAATTTTTGTGAATTACCATTAACCCCCCAAAAGCAAATGGTGTCTGTTTCAAACGCGGATTGCTACCAATGATTTTGTCAAAAGCCTTTGCTTTACAGCCGAATCTATTCCAGAAAGTCATCCAGGGTTCTATCTCAATATCATCATAGTATTCATTATTACTATTTAAATAATAACCAGCTATCCCATCCACTATCTGTCCATATAGACGACCCCCTATAAATTCCAGTGCTTTATCCATTAGTTCCCTGTCTTTTATAACTTCATCATCATCAATTAACACAACCACATCAGCTTCTGCTAAATAAGCTGTATATAAACACATATTTCTGATAGAGGGATAACCAGATAAAGTCAATAAATCCCGGGGGAAATCAGGATAATTCTCCCTATAAAAATCTTTAATTCTATCCAGCTGTTCATCTCCAACTAGATAAGTCTTTACAGGTAAATCTCTGTTTTTCAATATTTGATTTACTTTTTCATAAGCTTCATCTCTTATTTCAGGGGTAGTTACTGCTATTAAGATAATCAATTCAAAGTTCCTACAATCAAGAGTATGCATACTGTCAATAAAACGCCCCAGAGTCCCTTCTTTATCAAGAGGAGTTGGATGATCATAAATTTCATCTCCAAGCTGCCAGCCAGTATCAGAATCTCTACCCCAATAAGTAGGAACTACCATTACTGTCTTCATTGTTATAACCCTCCTTTATATAGTATTAATTGCTTCCTTATATACTTTTAGCAATTCTTCAATTACATGATTCCAGGAATATTTATTCATCACATATTGAACCGCATATTTACCTTTTTTATGTTTTTCATTATTATTAATAGACTCTATTATTTTTTCTGCTAGTTCATGATAATTATTCATGGTAAATAAACTTCCGACATCTTGATTAATAAAATCAGGCAAACCACCGGCCCTGGAAGCAATAACAGGTGTACCACAGGCCAAAGCTTCAAGTGCCACAAGTCCAAATGGTTCAACACGGGAGGGAACTACCGCAACATCAGCAATATTATTTATTTTTGCTACTGTTTCCTGGGGCCTATTGCCCAGAAAATATACTGATTCCAATTTTAACCTATCAGCCATTTTCTCCAGCTTATCCCTCAATTCACCATCCCCTGTAATTAATGTAACAACCCCAGGTAATTCTTCTTTGTATATACTGGCCGCCTTTATTAATAAATCCACTCCTTTAAATTCAGTAAGTTTACCAACAAAACTAATTATATTCTGAGGTTGCCTGTCCAGCTCAGGTACAAGCTCTGTCAAAATATTTTTTTTGTTTAACTTTTGTGGATAAAAAGTATTTTCATCAACTCCATTCCAGATTAATTTTAATTTATCATCATCAAGATAATAATATCTCTTAACATCATTATTTACCTGCTTAGATATAGTTACTACTTTTCTGGCATTTAATGCTGCTTTTAAAGCTATATGACGGTATCTTTTATCTTTTTTATATCCCTTTATATCTGTACCATGAGCAGTTATTATATAGGGTACATTACATTGAAAAGCAGCATAAGGAGCAACCCATAAATGCTGACAGTGAATAAGGTCAGGCTTAAAATCTCGAACTTGATCACAAATAGCATTAATAAATTGTTTTAGATAATCATTCATTTCCCGTCTTGATAGATTGTAAAATTTATTATTACTTCTGGGATGAGTAGTAAAACAGGGGAATTGATAATATAGTATGGTTTTAACAGGAAAGCTATAATTATTATTTTTACGTATATCTACAACTATGACCCGTACCTCGTGTCCCTTCTCTACTAACTTACGAGCAATATTTTTTGTATAAACACCGCTACCAGAGCCCTCAAGTGGAAAGTGATTGACCAACAAAATTTTCATTATTATTCCTCCTCTCCTCTACATTTTTAATGAATTTATTCCAGGCCGTAGTTGTCTTTTTATAGTCTTCTATCATTAATTTTAGCTGAGCATAAGCCTGTTCATATGCCTGTGGTAATTGGGCAAATTTACTATTCCCAAGATAGGAAGCAAGTCTTTTACTCCCAATCTTTATTGCTTTTCCCTGTACAACTTTCCTCTTTGAAAATTCTTTATCACTGATAAAATCATTTTCTTTCAGGTACCAATTTAAAAAGGGATTTCTACCCAGCCATCCCAGACAGGCATAATATAATCTTTCCTGTATATTATGTTTTAAAACATCCGGTTGACGGGGGAAATTGGAAAATGTATTGTGAAAAATTGGTGTATCGATATCAATAATATATTTATTTTTTAATGGTAATTCTTTACCCATTAATGTATCTTCTCCCCTTCCCAGTACTAATTCTTCATTAAACATATATGTTGTCGAAAAATAGGGCAGGAAATCTATATAATCATGTAAATCAAGACCATGATTACCACCCAATATCTTATCTGTTGTTTTAATATTGATATTGCCCATCTTACTAGTTGTCAGATTTTCATCAAGGTAAACAACATTATCATAGGCATATTCTTTCTGTAAAGCCAGCAGCAATTCTTTTAGTCCCCTAAACTTCATGGGAGGAATTATATAATATCCAGAGTAATTACTTGTTGTTACTATAACATTATCTTTCTTTAAATAGTTTAAGTGTCTACCGATAAAATCAATCTCTTTCTTTTCACCCTTTTTATTTACCAGTAAATATGGTTTAACATCAGTATCAATAAATATAAGATAATCTATATCAGGATAAAGTAAAATAGCCTCCATCAAAACACAATTTCTCCTTTTACCATAAGGGATAATCCCATATTTCTCAAAATTTTCGCTATAGAATAATATATTAATATCTCTTTGTGTCATACCTATATTTTGAAGCTGTTTTCTAAATTGAGGGTCTGAATTTAACTTTATTAAATGCAAATTGACTTCCTGATTAATTCTATCGGTTATTAATTTATTGGTAGCATGGGAATAAGCAATTATCATATCACTTACAGTGTGACCGTATTTTCGGGCATTATTTAAGAAATCAAGGTAAGGAGAAAGTGTGTTTACATAATTAGTAATAACACCAATAGCAACTTTATTCTTCATAATCTACCTCTCCCTAATTATTTTTTCAAATATTATTCTGCCACATATCGATAAACAATATCTTCAACTGTAACTATTCCTACTAACCTCTCTTTGCTGTTAAACACTGGCAAACCTCCAATCTGATAATCTTTCAGTTTGCGGGCTACTTCTTCAATACTATCTTCTTCATGACAAATAATTAAATTTTCTGACATGAATTGTTTTAAATTAGAAGAATGGTCTTCTTCTACCATCAAATCCCCATCAGTAACTACACCTATAAGTTTTTCTCCATCCAAAACCAGTAATCTACCTATTTCATGTAATGAAAGTAACTTAATAGCCTGATTAACCTTTGCATTTTTATTAATTGTAATAGGATTGGAAGTCATTATATTTTTTACTTTCATAGTTTATATCCCTCCTAAATTTCCTCTTATTATATTATTTCTATATAATCTATAATTATCCTGTTAAATGTACAATAAATATTGCACTTTTATTAATGTTTTTAATTTTTTGTTATATTTTTGATATTGACACTATGGTTTGACCACATAAGGCTTGTTTTTACTACAAAGCAAACAATATATTCAAACTATTAAATTACTTCTATTTACATTTATACTGAAATAAAATATAATAAAACAAATACCTTTTGTTAGATCAAAAAGTTACATCTATAAATATGTGGGGAAAATAATAATTATTTTAAGAAGGGGTGTCTATTTTGCTTGATTCGAACCAGTTTGTAACTTACTTAGAACAATTAAGAGTATGGAGTAAAAACAATATACTGGTTACTGCAAATCTTATTGAAATAGGAATAATATTAATCTTATTCTTACTGTCATTCTTAATTGTAAAAAAATTTAAATATATTACTAGAAAATTGCTAAATAAAGTTTCTGGACTTAATTCCGATCAAAAATATATCCTGGTCAATAA